>NC_018691.1:4100000-4230000 GCF_000300005.1 Alloalcanivorax dieselolei B5
CAACACCTTTTTCATCTCTTTTTTATCAAACGGTCACCTTTTAAGCGAACACCCTCTCAAACGTCTATTTTTTACTCCATGGCGCTGGTTTTTCAACCATTTTCGCCCTCCCCGGCTCATCCTGGGAAGAACAAGGGGCGCCCATGGCGCCCCTGCGGAAATCCGGATTCGAGCCCGATCAGCTATCCGATCGCTTACGCAGTTGCCAGAGATTGAGCAGCAGCCCCACCACCACATAGATCACTGCCACGCTCAACAGCACCAGTGGCGGATCCAGGAAGACAATGGCAAAAGCAACAATGACCCCCAGCAGGACCTTGAATGGTACCCTTCCGATATGAAACTCCTTGAAAGAGTGGTAGCGCACGGAAGACACCATCAGCAGACCAGCGCCCGCCACGGCCAGCGCGACGATCCAGGAGATGTCATTACCGTCCACGCCACGGCTGGCCCCGAGCCACACCAGGGTCGCCACCAGCCCGGCGCCCGTGGGGCTAGGCAGGCCGATAAAGAAACGTTTGTCGGTGGTCTCCGCTTGCACATTGAAGCGCGCCAGACGCAACGCCGCACAGGCCACATAGATGAACGCCGCCATCCAGCCGAACTTGCCCAGCTCCGACAGCCCCCAGGAGTACGCCACCAGCCCCGGCGCCACGCCAAAGGCCACACAGTCGGACAGAGAGTCGTATTCCGCCCCGAACTTGCTCTGGGTATTGGTCAGCCGCGCCACGCCGCCATCCATGCCATCCAGGATGCCGGCGACGATAATGCCGATGGCCGCGTTCTCGAACAGACCGTTCATGGCGGCGACGATGGCGTAGAAGCCGGCGAACAGGGCCCCGGTGGTGAACAGGTTAGGGAGCAGGTACACCCCCTTGTAGCGCGCCCCGGTGCGCTGCTCCGCCTCCACTACCTCGAAGGTTTCCGGTGTCCCGCTTTGCGGGGCTTCCTCTTGCTGCTTGGTCATGATGTATCGCCGACTGAAAAGGTGCGCCTAGTCTAACGCAGCCAACCCCAACAAAAAATTTCCTGGCGCCACCTCGCCCCGGCGCCCGGGATGACCAGGATGCCCGCGACGGACGGCGGCCAAAAAAAACGCGCCCGGAGGCGCGTTTTCGTCGATCACGGACACAGAGCCGCTATCAATTCTTGCTCTTGTCGACGATCTGGTTGGCCTGGATCCACGGCATCATGCTGCGCAGCTTCTCACCCACCTGCTCGATGGGGTGCTCCGCATTCAGACGACGACGAGCGGTCATGCTCGGATAGTTCAGATCGCCTTCCGAAATAAACATTTTTGCGTATTCGCCATTCTGGATGCGCTTCAGGGCATTGCGCATGGCTTCACGGGACTGGTCGTTGATCACTTCCTGACCGGTGGTGTACTCACCAAACTCCGCATTGTTGGAGATGGAGTAGTTCATGTTGGCGATGCCACCTTCGTACATCAGGTCGACGATCAGCTTCAGTTCGTGCAGACACTCGAAGTACGCCATTTCCGGCGCGTACCCGGCTTCCACCAGGGTCTCGAAGCCCGCTTTCACCAGCTCCACGCAGCCACCGCAGAGTACCGCCTGCTCGCCGAACAAGTCGGTTTCGGTTTCGTCCTTGAAGGTGGTCTCGATGATACCGGTGCGGCCGCCGCCGATACCGCAAGCGTAGGACAGTGCCAGGTCCTTGGCCTGACCGGACGCGTCCTGGAAGATCGCGATCAGATCAGGGATACCACCGCCTTTGGTGAACTCGGTGCGCACCGTGTGGCCCGGGGCTTTCGGCGCGATCATGATCACGTCCAGATCCTTACGCGGCACGATCTGGTTGTAATGGATGCAGAAACCGTGGGCGAAAGCCAGGGTCGCGCCCTGCTTCAGGTTCGGTTCGATTTCGTTCTGGTAGATCGCCGCCTGGTACTCGTCCGGCGCCAGTACCATTACTACATCCGCCTGCTTCACCGCTTCCGGAACGCTGGTGACCTTGAGGCCGGCTGCTTCCGCTTTGGCGGCGGAGGCCGAACCCGGACGCAGCGCCACGGTTACGTCCACACCGGAGTCCTTCAGGTTGTTGGCATGGGCATGGCCCTGGGAGCCGTAACCAACGATGGCCACTTTCTTGCCCTGGACCAGAGAGAGGTCACAGTCTTTGTCGTAATAGACTTGCATGGTCGTAATCCTGTTGTGGAGTGAATGCGAAGCGGCCCGGCAGGCCAGCACTGGCTGGTCACGATAGGCTATCAAGGGCATTGCGTAAAATGATATATTTGCAATGCTGTATGCCGAAATTCGCAATAAACCCTGCCTGTGGACCCCGCGATGGATATCCGCGCTCTGGAACATTTCCTGACCCTGGCCGAGACCCTGCACTTCGGCCGCACCAGCCGTTTATGCCACATCAGCCCCTCCGCGCTGAGCCGCAGCATCCGGCAGTTGGAGCAGGAGGTCGGCACCACTTTGCTGTATCGGGACAATCGCCGGGTCAGCCTCACCCGCGAAGGGGAGCGCTTCCGCGACTACGCGCGCCAGGCGGTGAGCGACTGGAATACGGTACGCCTGGCACTGCAGGATGACCAGCGGGTGCTCCGCGGCGAACTGAGCCTGTATTGTTCGGTCACCGCCAGCTACAGCTTTCTCCACGACATGCTCAGCAGCTTCCGCGCCAACTTCCCTCGCATCGAGATCAAGTTACACACCGGCGATCCGGCCCAGGCGGAGGAACGGGTTCTGTCCGGCACCGAGGACATCGCCGTCGGCGCCCGTCCGGTGCAAATGCCCAATGGCATCGCCTTTCACCCGGTAACCCGCTCGGCCCTGCTGTTCATCGCCCCCGCCAGTCAACCGCAGCTGGCCGAACGGCTGTCCGGCAAGGCCGCCGGCAACGCCTGGCGGGACGTCCCCATGATTCTGTCCGAGGAGGGGCTGGCCCGGGAGCGTACCGACCGCTGGTTTCGGGATCTGGGCCTGCGCCCGCAGATCTACGCCCAGGTCAGTGGCAATGAGGCCATCGTCAGCATGGTCAGTCTGGGGTTTGGCGTCGGCGTGGTGCCGCAGATCGTGCTCGATAACAGCCCGCTTGCCAGCCGCATCCGCATTCTCGATGTGCAGCCACGGCTGGAAGCTTACGAGGTGGGTTTATTCGCCCTGGAGAAGAGATTGGGAGAGCCGCTGATCGACGCTTTCTGGAACCAGCAGAATCCGGACTGACGGCTCTCCCGTTTCCGATCACATCCCGTAACGGGCCGGATCGACTTTCGAGAACACCTCGCGCCAATACAGCTGCGCCAACTGCTCCGGGCTCTCAACACCGTCCACCAGGTCTTGCCAGCGCTGCAACAAAGGCCGGAAGGCGTCGATCAGTTCGGCGGCGTTCTCCACGCCATGGCGCGTGCGGTAATTCTCCGCGATGGTTTCCACATCCTTATCGATGAAGGCCTGGGTTTCGACACGGAAAGTCTCTCCGGCCTGATGCACAGTGATGCCGTTTTCCTTCGCGGCGGCCAGGTTCTCCGCACCAAGGGCGTCGTAACCCCAGGAGGCTTCCGCGGAAAACACCGCCGAGGCTTTCAGTACCGCGCGCCGCTCGGCGTCACTCAGCCCCCGCCAGGTATCACGGTTCATGTTGTTCACACCGGAACCACCGAACACGCCGCCCGGAACGCCCAGAGTGATGTCCGTGACCACTTCATCCAGTTTGAAGATCGACAGCTCCGTGGTGGTCTGTACGGTGCAATCCACCACCCCCTGATTCAGCCCTTCGTAGATCTCGTTCACCGACATGGTGATCGGCGTGGCGCCCATCTTCTCCACCCAGCGGGCCCACTGGGCGCCGGAGGTGCGCACCCGCTTGCCCGTCAGATCCTTTGCTTCCCGGATCGGCGTGGTACACAGCAGCGGCAGCGTCGGAGTGGAGCCGGATCCGAGAAAGACCTGATTTTGCGCTGCCAGCTCTTTCTGACACCCCGGGCAGGACTGGAACAGAAACTCGGAGAAAGCGCCAGTGAAAATCAGCCCCGCGTGGGCAGGATCTTCACCACCGGCGTTGAGCAACATGGAGATCTCCGCCAGCATGTTGATACGCGGATACTCCCCCGGGAAGTACGGGAACAATACCACGGCCGCGTCCGCCATACCGTCACGCACACCGGCGGAGCTTTCCAGCAGATTAAGCAGCGTCAGCGAAAAGACCCGGGCGGAAAGCGCGCCATCCGTCTCATCCTTCAATACTTGCGTATACTTCTGAGCGGCCTGTTCCGCCACCGAGTTGGGCGGGTAACCGGAAGCGAAACGCAGGGACTTGGCGTACCCCGGCCCCGACATGAAAACAGCGGCAAACGCCAGCAACGCCAGGCATCTTCGTAGCTTCATCATTATTCTCCTGATTCAGGATCATGTGACATCTTCACAATGAGAAAGACGCCGTCTCGTCATAGAGTTCTTTCTTGGACAGCTTGCCCACCGGTGTCTTCGGTAATTCGTCGCGCAACGCCAATGCACGCACCATCTCGTGCTTGCCAAGACGATCAGCGAGAAAGTCCTGCAGACTTTCCAATGTCAAAGAGGCGGCGGATTGGCGCAAACGAACGAAAGCCATCGGAGACTGCCCGCGGTAACTGTCTTTTACGCCGATCACCGACACTTCCTCCACGTCCGGGTGCTCGTAGATGGCTTCCTCGATCACTCTCGGATAAACGTTGTAGCCGCTGCACAGGATCATGTCCTTGGTACGATCGACGATGTACACATAGCCGCGCTGGTCCATGTAACCCACATCGCCGGTGCGGAAGTAACCGTCCTCGGTGAACGAGGCCGAGGTGGCATCAGGGTTGTTCCAGTAGCGCGGCATGACATTGGGCCCGGCAACACAAATCTCACCACGCTCACCGGCGGCCAGCGAGCCTTCCGCGTCCATGGGTGCGATCTTCATCGACACACCGGGCACCAGACAGCCACAGGAACCTTGCGGTGGGCGTTCTCCGGTGAGCGGCGTGTAGGTACCCACCGCGGTGGTCTCCGTCATGCCCCAGCCTTCACCGAGACGGCACCCGGTCAGCTCCTGAAAGCGCTGCTGCACTTCCACCGGTAAAGGAGCACCGCCGGAATTGCACAGTCGCAGCGAAGTAAGATCGTATTGCGTCACCTGAGGATGATGGATCAGTGCGATGAACATAGTGGGTACCGCCGGCAATACCGACAGGCGATGTTCATGCACCGCATTCAGTACCGCATCGGGATCAAAGCGGCTGTGCAAATAGAGCTCCGCCGCCAGCCGGATACCGAACAGCAGGTTGACGGTCATCGAGTAAATATGAAACGGCGGCAGCACCGCCAGCACCCGTTCCTGGCCGGTTTGCAAATCACCGGCCAGAGCCGCCATCAGTTGCTGGCAGCCGCGGGTGAGATTGCCGTGGGTCAGCTCCGCCCCTTTCGGCACGCCGGTGGTGCCACCGGTGTATTGCAGCACCGCCAGCGTATTTTCCGGATCCGCCACCGCATAGGGCTGAAAGTCCCCTTCATTATTGAGCAGGTCGGCGAAGCTGAGAATTGCCGCCTCCGATCCGGCACCGGTAGTGCCCTCCCCGGTGAAGTCCGTGGGCGTACCCACCACCAGAGTCCGCAGACGGGAGGTCTCCAGAAATCCCCGGATCCGCGGCAATAGTTCCGGCACATCCAGCGTCACCATAATGTCGCTGTGGCTGTCTTCAATCTTGTGCGCCAGAGTACGTTCCGCATCCAGAGGGGAATAATTGACGACGGTGCCACCGGCTCTCAATACACCCAGAAAGGCGATGGCGTAGTGAGGCGTATTGCCTAGAAACAGGCCAACATGGACACCGGGCTTCACTCCCAGATCCTGAAAGCCCCGGGCGGCCCGGTTTACCAAACGATGAAAATCCGCATAGGAAAGCCGTACGCCTTCAAAATACAGAGCGGGATGTTGCGGAAAGCGAGCCGCGGTTTCTTCCAGTGCTTGATACACCGGCTCCGCCGCGAACACCGCCGCGTCCCTGACCTGGCCCGAGGCCTGGCTTGCAGTCATGGCAGCTCCTTGTTGTTGTCATGGGCTGAACAAAATCGACCCTAGCCTAGGTGGGGCTGGCCCGGCATGACCAATGAATGGTTTTCATGGAGCGCTATAAATGTGGGGAGGGGGGAATGGCCGCACGAGGCAGCGGCGCCAAGGAGGCCATAGTGGAGAATGGGCGGTTTTCAGGGCCCCCGCGAGGTAAACATGTCGACAGGGTTGAGAAAGAACATCTTCTTCCAACCCTGTGTCTCCGTCGTCATCCGCCAGGGCAAGGGAATCAGGGACAGCACCGAATAATGCAAATGGGGCGGCTTCCCCCTGGCATTGCCGGAATCCCCGACCCCGCCTATTTGGCGCCCTTTCGCCACCCATAGGGGCACCGGAGTGGCCGGCTCATTCAGATGCGCGTAGTAGTGAAGGCGCCATTTCGGGCCGAGTACGACCACCACCTTGCCGCCCAGACGCAACTCCCCCTGATATAACCGGACACCGGCAACGGCGGAAACCACCGGCGTCCCCCGGGCGGCAAAGATATCGATGCCTTTATGCACCCCGGAAGCGCCCCAGGGTTCAAACCAGAAGGATTGCGGGTGCCAATCGCTGGCCGTGGCGCCTTGCACTGGAATGCGAGCGTGTTCCGGGATCAGCAGTCCCGCCACGACCAGGACCAATAGGGCCCAAAGCACACCTTTCATCCGTCTAACCATCACGAACTTTTCCTCAGCTCTTGAGACACCGTCCCGAGGCTCTCCGCAAAAACAACAAACCCCGCACCAGGCGGGGTCTGTTGTTTTCGGTCGAAAACGCGAACCGTCAGAGGCTCAACACTTTCTCCCCACGGGCAATACCGGACACGCCGGAGCGTACCACTTCCAGCACCTGGGTTTCACCGATGGCGTTGATGAACGCCTCCAGCTTGTCGGTGGTGCCGGTGAGCTGGACGGTATAGACCGTGGCGGTGACGTCCACGATCTGGCCACGGAAAATATCCACGGTACGCTTCACTTCCGCGCGCTGGGCACCGGTGGCCTTGATCTTCATGAGCATGATCTCACGTTCGATATGAGCCCCTTCGGTGAGATCCACCAGCTTGACCACCTCGATCAGCTTGTTGAGGTGTTTGGTGATCTGCTCGATCTTGTACTCGTCACCGGTGGTGGTCATGGTCAGACGCGACAGGGTCGGGTCCTCCGTGGGCGCCACGGTGAGCGTCTCGATGTTATAGCCTCGCTGGGAGAACAGAGCCACCACCCGGGACAGGGCGCCGGGTTCGTTTTCCATCAGAATCGAAATGATACGTCTCATCAGGTCCGCTCCGTCTTGCTCAGCCACATATCACGCATGGCGCCATCGGCGATGTGCATCGGGTACACGTGCTCGGTGGGGTCCACGTAGATGTCCATGAATACCAGACGGTCCTTGAGCGAGAACGCTTCGTTCATGGCGCCTTCCAGGTCCTCGAATTTCTCCACCTTGAAGCCCACATGGCCATAGGCCTCGGCCAGTTTGACGAAGTCCGGCAGGGATTCCATATAGGACTGGCTATGGCGGCCGCCGTACTGCATATCCTGCCACTGGCGCACCATGCCGAGGGCCTGGTTGTTGATGTTGATGATCTTCACCGGCAGGCCGTACTGCAGGCAGGTGGACAGCTCCTGGATGTTCATCTGGATCGAGCCTTCACCGGTAACACAGGCGACTACCGCGTCCGGGAAGGCGAACTGCACCCCCATGGCCGCCGGCAGTCCGAAGCCCATGGTGCCCAGACCACCGGAGTTGATCCACTGGCGCGGACGGTCGAACTTGTAGAACTGGGCCGCGAACATCTGGTGCTGCCCCACGTCGGAGGTGACGTAGGCCTTGCCTTCGGTGGCCTTGTACAGAGCCTGAACCACCTGCTGCGGTTTCATCGGGCCGTTTTCATTGGTTTCATAGCGCAGGCCGTGAAACTCCCGCCAACCGTCGATTTCCTGCCACCAGCGCTCCAGCGCCTTGTGGTCCGGCTCACTGTCCTGCTCATCGAGCATGGCCAGCATTTCGTCCAGCACCTGCTGCACCGGGCCAACGATGGGGATATGCGCCGCCACGTTCTTGGAGATGCTGGCCGGATCGATATCGATGTGAATCAGCTTGGCGCCCGGGCAGAACTTCTTGGTGCTGTTGGTGACCCGGTCGTCCAACCGCGCGCCAGCGGCCAGGATCACATCGGCACTGTGCATCGCCATATTGGCTTCGTAGGTCCCGTGCATACCCAGCATGCCCAGAAACTGACGATCAGTGCCGGGGTAAGCGCCCAACCCCATCAAGGTGTTGGTCACCGGGAAGTTGAGCTTATGGGCCAGTTTGGTCAGCGCTTCGCTGGCCTCGCCCTGGACCACGCCGCCACCGGCGTAGATCACCGGACGCTTGGCCTTGAGCAGCTCCTCCACCGCCTTGCGGATCTGACCGGAATGACCACGGGTCACCGGCGCGTAGGAACGCAGCTTGACCTTCTTCGGGTATTCGTACGGGAAGGTCTTGTTAGGCGCGGTGTGGTCCTTGGGAATATCGATCAATACCGGGCCGGGACGGCCGGTGGTGGCGATATAGAACGCCTTTTTGAAGATCTCCGGAATGTCCTTGGGATCGCGCACCATGAAGCTGTGCTTCACCACCGGACGGGAGACGCCGATCATATCGGTCTCCTGGAAGGCGTCATCGCCAATCCAGTCGGAGCGCACCTGGCCGGACAGCACGATCATCGGGATCGAATCCATGAAGGCGGTGGCCAGGCCGGTAATGGCATTGGTGGCGCCGGGGCCGGACGTCACCATCACCACGCCGGGTTTGCCGGTGGCGCGAGCGTAACCGTCGGCGGCGTGGGTCGCCGCCTGCTCATGGCGCACCAGAATATGACTGACTTTGTCCTGCTGGAATAACGCGTCGTAGATGTGCAGAACGGAGCCTCCGGGATACCCGAAGATGTACTCCACACCCTCTTCTTGCAGTGCGCGGACAACCATATCCGCGCCAGATAACATTTCCACGGTTGCTACCTCTAAGTTCAGAACAATAGCGATCACCCCGCCGAGAGCGGAGGACAACGTTTACCTGTGGAATAGGGCGCCCTATTTAAGCACCCTGGGGTCGGTCGCGGCGGTTGGCCGGCAACAGACACAGGCAGAGGGACCTGGAGGAATCGTGCCCGCGACGGGGTGAGAAACCTCCGGAGGTTCCCACAGCGGGACGAGAGTGCAGTCATACTGCTGACACCGGACGCCGCGGTAACGACGCCCCGAATCCCGGCCACACAGCCACCGGTAAGTGGTTGCGGGTCCCGATCTCCGGAAAGGTCTTAATATTGTCAGAAATGCGGGCGATTTCAAAGCCCTAATGGCCACAGTACCTTGCCTGGCCGGCGGGTTCATTGGCATGCTTGGGCAGCTAATACTTTTTTCGGAGGGGAATCCCGGATCACGTCTCCGGGCCGGATCACTATGAAACCATTACTCATTGCCGCCGCCTTGCTGATCGCCAGCCCGTATCTTCCGGCCGCCACCTACTACAAATGGGTGGACGACCAGGGCGTCACCCACTACGACGTGCAACCCCCGGAGGGCCAGGAAGCCCAATCAGTGCGCACCCGCCGCTCCGCCAGCTCCGACCAGGCCGACGCCCTGGAAAGGCTGGAACAGGACCGCGCCCGGCGCGCCCGCCCCGGCGCGGAGGAGGCCACCACCGAAGCTGACGGCGCCGTAAGCGAGGAAACCCGGGCAGCCTGCGACCAGCACCGGCGGAATCTGGCGGCCTTGACGGAAAAGCCGCTGGTGCGCCGTGAAAACCCGGATACGGGCGAAATGGAGGTTCTGGACCAGGAAAAACGGGCCAAAATCCTGGAACAGACCCGTGCCGCGGTGTCATTCTGCGATAGCCGCGGGGCGTGACGCTATTTGTTACTACCAGGGGTGGTCCCCTCACCGGCTTTCAGGCTTAAAATGCCCCGAGCCCCGGATATTATGATCCGGTATCACGCCGCCGGCCTGGTGGTTATCCAAGGACAGCGCAACATGACGGATTATTTGAGAGAACGCTTCGAAGACGTGGATCTGACACCCGGCCAGGGCAAGATCAGCGCCACCATCGCCGTTGGCCTCGGCCTGCTTTCCCTGCTCGGCGGCTTCTGTTTTCTGTTTCCGAATCTGCTCACCACACCGGAATTTCGTGCTTTCTATAGCGCCGATGTGCTGCGCATGGTGCTGTTCGCCGGTATCGCCGTTGCTTTCTGTGCCGGTTTTATCAGTGTCTGGCGCCACCAGGATCCACGCTATGGCCTGGCTGGCATGATCATGGCCTGCATGGCCGCCCTGCTCGGCTCCGGCAGGATCGACGTACCGCCGATGGACGGCCGCAGCCTCTACGCCGGGCTGGACTATTTCATCCTCACCTTGCTGGTACTGGCCCTGGTGTTCATTCCCATGGAACGGATCTATCCGAAGGATCCGCAACAAAGAGTGCTGCGCCGGGGCTGGATCACGGACATGAAGTACTTCCTGTTCAGCCACGTCGGGCTGCAACTGATCAGTTTTTTCACCGTGATTCCGATCCAGGTGTTCCTGCATGACAAAGTCGACATCGGCTTCCAGCAGGCCATCGCCAGCCAGCCGCTGTGGCTGCAGTTCATCGAGATTCTGATCGTGGTGGATCTGGGCAGCTATTGGATTCACCGGGCGTTCCATGAAGTGCCCTGGTTGTGGAAGTTTCATGCCGTGCACCATTCCACCCAGCACATGGATTGGCTTGCCTCATCACGGCTGCACGTGGTGGAAATCGTCGCCAACCGCTTCGTCGGTTATTTGCCGATCTTCATCCTCGGCTTCTCGCCATCGGCGGTGTATGCCTATCTGGTGTTCATTTCCTTCCACGCGATTTTCATCCACGCCAATGTGCGTTTCCGTTTCCCACTGCTGCGCTGGGTCATCGCCACCCCGGAATTCCACCACTGGCACCACTCCTCCGAGGACGAGGCAGTGGACAAGAACTACGCCGCTTTCCTGCCGCTCTACGACAAACTGTTTGGCACGCTGCACATGCCCGACAAACTGGCGGCACGGTACGGTACCCGCGCCAGCACCCAGGTACCGGAAGGCGTGGTGCAACAGTTCACCTTCCCGTTCCGACGTTCCTCCTGAACGCAAAACGCCGGCCCGAAGGCCGGCGTTGTTGTACCGCCGAAATGGCGCGGACAATTACCCCTTGGTGAAGGTGAACTTGCCGTCCGCCACATCCACGTTGATGGCATCGCCCTGAACAAACTCGCCTTTGAGCAGCGCCTGCGCCAGCGGGTTCTCCAACTGGCTCTGGATTGCCCGCTTCAGCGGCCGCGCTCCGTATACCGGATCGAAGCCCGCTTCCACCAGTTTGTCCAGCGCCGCGTCGGACAGCGTCAGGGACATTTCCCGATCCACCAGCCGCTTGCGCAGATAGTCGAGCTGAATGCCCGCGATGCCTTTCAACTGAGCCTGCCCCAGCGGATGGAACACCACCGTTTCGTCCACCCGGTTGATGAACTCCGGGCGGAAATGCTGGCCGACCACTTCCATTACCGCGGCTTTCATTGCCTCATAATCGCCTTCACCGGCCATGCGTTGGATCAGGTCCGACCCCAGATTCGAGGTCATCACCACCACCGTGTTACGGAAGTCCACGGTGCGGCCCTGGCCATCGGTAAGGCGGCCATCTTCCAGTACCTGCAACAGTACGTTGAAGACATCCGGGTGCGCCTTTTCCACTTCGTCCAGCAACAGCACGGAATACGGCTTACGACGCACCGCTTCGGTGAGATAACCCCCTTCCTCATAACCGACATACCCTGGAGGCGCGCCGATCAACCGGGCCACGGAATGCTTCTCCATGAACTCGGACATGTCGATGCGCACCATGGCTTCCTCGGTATCGAACAGGAAACCGGCCAGTGCCTTACACAGCTCCGTCTTGCCCACCCCGGTGGGACCAAGGAACAGGAAGCTGCCATTCGGACGGTTCGGGTCCGACAGCCCGGCACGGGAACGCCGTACCGCGTTGGAGACCGCTTCCACCGCCTCGTCCTGACCAACCACGCGATGATGCAGCGCCTCTTCCATGCGCAACAGTTTCTCGCGCTCGCCCTCCAGCATCTTGGACACCGGAATCCCGGTCCATTTGGAAACCACTTCCGCCACTTCCTCATCGGTGACCTTGTTGCGGAGCAACTGGGTTTCCACCTGAGCGGCTTCCTCGCGTTCCTGGGCCTGCTGAACCTTCTTCTCCAGCTCCGGGATCACCCCGTACTGCAGCTCGGACATGCGGTTCAGGTCGCCGGCGCGGCGTGCCTGTTCCATATCCACACGGGCCTGTTCCAGTTCCGCCTTGTACTGCTGAGCACCCTGCAACGCGGCTTTCTCCGCGTTCCAGATCTCTTCCAGATCGGCGTATTCCTTCTCCAGGGCGGCGATGTCCGCTTCCAGTTTTTCCAGCCGTTTCCTGCTCGCCTCGTCCTCTTCCTTGCGCAGCGCCTCCCGCTCCATCTTCAATTGGATCAGGCGCCGATCAAGGCGGTCCATTTCCTCTGGCATGGAATCGATTTCCATACGGATACGACTGGCCGCTTCATCGATCAGATCGATGGCCTTGTCCGGCAACTGGCGGTCGGTGATGTAACGATGGCTCAGTTTGGCGGCGGCGATGATGGCACCGTCGGTGATGTCGACACCATGGTGAACCTCATAGCGTTCCTTCAGGCCACGCAGGATGGCGATGGTGTCCTCCACGGACGGCTCGTCCACCAGCACTTTTTGGAAGCGACGTTCCAGAGCCGCATCCTTTTCGATGTATTGACGATACTCGTTCAGCGTGGTGGCACCGACGCAATGCAGCTCGCCGCGCGCCAGCGCCGGCTTGAGCATGTTGCCCGCGTCCATGGCGCCATCGGCCTTGCCGGCACCGACCATGGTGTGTAGCTCATCGATGAACAGAATCACCCGCCCTTCCTGTTTGGACAGCTCGTTGAGCACGGCTTTCAAGCGCTCCTCGAACTCACCACGGTATTTGGCGCCAGCGATCAGCGCTGCCATATCCAGGGACAGAACCCGCTTTTCCTTGAGCCCTTCCGGCACTTCGCCATTGACGATACGTTGCGCCAGCCCCTCGACGATGGCGGTTTTACCAACACCCGGCTCACCAATCAGCACCGGGTTGTTCTTGGTCCGGCGCTGCAGCACCTGAATGGTACGGCGGATCTCATCATCCCGGCCGATCACCGGATCCAGCTTGCCGCTTTCGGCGCGGGCGGTAAGGTCCGTGGTGTACTTCTTGAGGGACTCCATACGGTCCTCGGCGTTGGGGTCGTCCACCGATTCACCACCACGGACTTGCTGAATTTTCTCCGCCAGCACCGCCTTGCGCACACCGGCGTTTTTCATCAGTTTGCCGACATCACCGTTGTCGTCACAGGCCGCCAACAGCACCGCTTCGGTGGAAATATACTGATCACCGCGTTGTTGAGCTTCCCGGTCCGCCAGGTTCAACAGGCGGCCCAGATTCTGGGAGAGCTGAACGTCTCCGGTGAACTGGCCAACGGTGGGCAGCTTGTCCATCGCCATCTTCAGGGCGGTGATCACATCGGCCGGATTGGCGCCGGCCTTTTCCAGCAACGGCGTGGCGACGCCGCCGCGTTGTTGCAGCAGAGCCAGCATCAGATGCACCGGCTCAATGGCGTTGTGGCTCTGCCCCACCGCCAGCGATTGGGCCTCGCCCAAGGCTTCCTGCAGACGAGCGGTCAGTTTGTCCATTCGCATGAATGACTTCTCCTGGTTGCGCGTAAAACTCCGGCCCTCAACCACAAGGTTTCAGCGGCACCGAAATTTACCGACTGTTCAAAATCTGATCTATAAATGCGGGCGGCGCCCTGGAATTCAAGCAGCCCATCCCGGAAAAACCGCCGATATTGATCCAGATTAAGAAAAACGGAGATGGCGGGCCCGCCCCGATCAGGGCTCAAGCCAAACAAGAGAAGCAAAGCGGCCGGTCTGGCCTTCCTGGCGGTAGGAATAGAAGTGGGTGGGGTCCCCGGCGGTGCAATGTTCGCCTCCGGATACGTCTTCCACACCGGCCTGATGTAACACCAGGGTAGCGGCATGGGTCAGCGAGAAACGCCAATGGCCAGGGGTGGCGTCACGCGTGAAAGCGGGCTCGAACAATTCCGAGGAGTCCATGAAGGCGCGGCGCACCTCTTCCCCCACCTGATAGACGCGCCCGGAAATTGCCGGCCCCAGCCAGGCGGACAGCGCCTCCCCTTCCGGCGCCAGGATCGACACCGCCCTTTGCACAATCCCCGCATGCAGCCCGCGCCAGCCGGCGTGCACCGCGGCCACCGCGCTGCCATCCTGACGCGCCAGCAATACCGGCAGACAATCCGCGGTGAGCACCACACAGGGCCAGCCACTCTCGTCGGTCCAGACCCCGTCAGCGCTATTATCCCGTTCACCGGCACGAATTACCCGGTCACTGTGGATCTGCCGCAGCCAGGCCGGAGGATGGTCCACTTGCAGCAACCGGTGCACATGGCGGCGGGCAACGTCTACCCGGGAGGGTTCGTCACCGCAGTTGGCGCCGAGATTGAATCCGGCCCACGGAGGGGGCGAGTGGCGCCCCAGGCGGGTGGTGACCACCGACCGCACCCGCGGGTGCGGGTGCCATTCCGGCCAGAGCCACTGACTGACATCCGGCAGCGTCATTGCGCCTCCCGGTCCTCCTCGAGGACCCGAATCAGAGTCTGCAGGTCTTCCGGCAGCGGCGTTTCGAATTCCAGATACTCGCCGCTGACCGGGTGCACCAGGCCGAGGCGGCGGGCATGCAGGGCCTGCCGGGGGAACCGGCGCAACGCCTCGCGTAAGGCCTCGGTGGCGCCAGCGGGAAACTTCAGGCGACCACCGTACAACGGATCTCCCATCAACGGATAGTGGCGGTGGGCCATGTGCACGCGAATCTGATGAGTCCGTCCGGTTTCCAGGCGGACCTGGATCCGGGTGTGGGCCCGGTAGCGGTCCATTACACGGAAGTGCGTCACCGCCGGCTTGCCCCCCTGAGCCACCACCGCCTGGCGTTTACGGTCCACCGGATGACGGCCTATGGGCGCATCCACGGTGCCGCCACCGGTCATCACCCCGACAGCAATGGCTTCGTACTCACGATGCAGACTCTTGTCCTGCAGTTGCGCCACCAGCCCGTTATGCGCCTCCAGGGAGCGAGCCACCACCATCAGACCGGTGGTATCCCGATCCAGGCGGTGGACGATGCCGGCCCGGGGCAAACTTGAGAGACGTTCATCCAAATGGAGCAGTCCATTGAGCAAGGTTCCATCCGCATGACCCGCCGCCGGATGCACCACCAGTCCCGCCGGCTTGTTGATGACGATCAGATCCTCATCCTCGTACACCACCGGCAAGCTGATCGCCTCGGGCTGATCCTCCAGCTCCGGCGCCAGCTCCGCCTCCAGGGTCAGGCTCTCGCCGCCCACCAGCTTGTCCTTGGGGCGCGCCTTGCGGCCGTTGACGGTCAGCGCGCCTTGCTTGATCCAGGTTTGCAGCCGTGAGCGGGAGAATCCCTCGAACAGTTCCGCCGCCACCTGATCCAAGCGGGCGCCGGCGTGATCCACGCTTACCTGCTCGGTGCGTTGAATTTTCTCCCCGCCGAGATGTCCCATATCGCAACCTGTGATTAAATAGCGCTCCATTGTAGCGCGTCGAACCGAGGAAAAAATGCCACGTCTGTTTTGGCCCCTGATTATCGCCGTGATGGTGAGCGCCTGTTCCAGCAAGCCCGTCGAGAGCCCGGAGCGCACCGAGGTCGAGCAATATAAGCAGGCGCGGGAGTCGCTGGAAGCGAAAAATTACCTGACCGCCATCGACAGCCTGAAGGAACTGGAGGCCCGCTTCCCTTACGGCACCTATGCCGAACAGGCGCAGCTGGACCTGATCTATGCCCAGTTCATGTCTCAGGACTACCCCGCCGCGGTGGTCGCCGCCCAGCGCTTCATCCGCTCCTATCCGGCCCACCCGAGCCTGGACTACGCCCTCTATATGCATGGGCTGTCCAACTATTACCTGGAGCGCGGCCTGTTCGATAACATCATGAGCACCGACAAGTCATCCCGTGACCTGAGCGCGGCCCGCAATGCCTTCGAGGACTTCGAACGTCTGGTGCATCGCTTCCCGGACAGCGACTACGCCCCCGACGCCCGTTCACGCATGGTGTTCATCCGCAACCAGTTCGCTGCCCAGGAGCTGCATGCCGCCCGCTACTACGCCCGTCGCGGCGCCTATATCGCCGCCATCAACCGGGCTCAATACGTGGTGCGTCACTATCAGGGCACGCCCTCGGTACCGGAAGCGCTGGCGATCATGGCCAAGGGCTACGAGCGTATCAATCAGCCGGAACTGGCCGACAAGAGCCGCCGGGTACTGACGCAGAACTGGCCGGATTCCGACTATATGAACGACGACCGGGTCACCCTGTCCTGGTGGCCGGACAAGGACAACGGCATCCTCAGCCTGCTGACCTTCGATTTGCTGTAAGGGCGGGGGGGGGGGGGGGGTCGACCCTCTCCCCTCAAGGGAGAGGGGAGCTAAAAACACCCCTCTCTTACCGTAATCGGTCTTTCTAATCCCCCGGCCGCCAGCCATTGGTGATCGGGTAGCGCCGATCCTTGCCAAAAGCCCTGCGGCTGACTCTCGGCCCCACCGCCGACTGGCGGCGCTTGTATTCATTGCGGTCGGTCAGGCGTACCACCCGATACACCACGTCCCGGTCGAAACCGGCGCGGATCACCGCTTCGGCGCTCATATCCTGTTCCACATAGCGCTCCAGAATGGCATCCAGCTCGTCGTAGTCGGGCAGCGAATCTGAATCCACCTGATCCGGAGCCAATTCCGCGGACGGCGGCCGGTCGATCACCCGCTGCGGAATGATCTCGGTGCCGGCCTTCTGGTTACGCCAGCGGGCAACGCGGAACACCCAGGTCTTGAATACGTCCTTGAGCACCGAGAAGCCACCGGCCATATCGCCATAGAGAGTGGCGTAGCCCACCGCCATTTCGCTCTTGTTGCCGGTGGTGAGCACGACGGAGCCGCCCTTGTTGGAGAGCGCCATCAGCAGTACGCCGCGACAGCGGGCCTGGAGATTTTCCTCGGTGGTGTCGGTATCGAGCCCGGCGAACGGTTCCGCCAGGATGTCCATGAAGCCATTGAAGGCTGGCTCGATCGGCAGTACCCGGTATTTTACCCGCAACGCCCGGGCCTGCCTCTCGGCGTCCTCGATGCTCATCGCGGAGGTATAACGGAACGGCATCATCACCGCTTCCACCCGCTCCGGGCCCAGGGCGTCCACCGCCACCGCCAGCGTCAGAGCGGAATCGATGCCGCCCGACAGCCCCAGCAGGGCCCCTTTGAAACCGTTCTTGTTGACGTAATCGCGCACCGCCAATACCAGCGCCCGATACATGCTCTCCTCACCCACCGGCACCGGCAGCACTTCGCCTCTGACCGCCAGCACGGCCCCTTCGCCGCTCAGATCCACCGGCACCAGGCCTTCCTCGAAACTGGCGCCCTGCAGACACAGGTGCCCGGCTCCGTCCACGGCGAAGGAAGCGCCATCGAACACCAGCTCATCCTGACCGCCCACCATGTTGCAATAGAGCACCGGCAGTCCGGTTTCCCGGGCACGGGCGGCCACCTGCTCGAAGCGTTCCTCCGGCTTGCTGGCGCGGAACGGCGAGGCATTCAGATTGATAATGGCATCGGCGCCGGCTTCCGCCGCGGCGGCGGCCGGCCCGGCGTACCAGATGTCCTCACAAATGGTGATGCCCAGTTGCAACCCCTTGAACTCGAACACCACGGCGCTGTTACCGGGCTGAAAGTAGCGTTTCTCGTCAAACACCCGGTAATTAGGCAAACATTGCTTGAAGTACTCGTGACGAGGCCCCTCGTCACCGGGATAAAGCACACCGGCGGCGTTGCGGCGCACACCATTGCGCACCGCCGGATAGCCGATGATCACAGGCACCTCCACAGCGGCACCGATGGTGGCCAGAGCGTCGTCGATACGCCGGTTGAGGCTGGGCCTCAGTAACAGATCCTCCGGTGGATAGCCGGTCAGCATCAGTTCCGGAAAGATCACCAGTTCCGCCCCCAACAGGGTGCGGGCCTCACGGGCGGCATCGATTACCGCCCGCGCATTGCCTTCGATATCGCCCACCAGCGGATTGCGCTGGGCCATCACTATTCGCATAGGAAGCATGCCTTCATCATGTCCGGGCCCCGGCGGCCACCCTGCCCGCCACCTTGGGCCGATCTCTTTCCTCTCGGCTGCGCTGATTGTACTCTGTAGCCGGCCAGGTTACATAAGAGCCTGCTCAAGGCCTGTTTAAAGTTTCCGCGCCACCGCACCGGAGTTCTTTTTCCTTACTGTATCCGGCCCTCTCCGGGTATCCAGGTTAGCGGCTTTCAGCATCTGGTAACGTGTTCGGCGACATTCAACGGTATGGAAACGCGAAACAAGTTCCAAAGCACGCCCGAAAGCACGGGGATTCGGGCCAGAGTCAAGCAAAGGCTTACCGGGACAACAAGCCGGTGAGTGATTTACGGGGAGACAGGAATGGGGCTGATCAAGCTGGTGATACTGGCCGCGCTGATTTACGTGGTCTGGCGCGTGGTTATGGGGATCTCCGCCAATCATGCCGCCCGCGGACGCGATCCGCGCCGCTCCTCTCGCACCATCGACAGCGAGCGCATGGTCAAATGCCATCTGTGCGGGGTGCATGTACCGGAAGCCGAAGCCTTCCGCCACCACTCGCTGGACTTCTGCTCCCGCGAACACCGCCGCGAATACCTGGAACACCAGGAAAGCGGCGACTGACCCGGAAACGACGCTCATCATGACCACGCCTCACGATCAGGCCGGCCTTCCCTGGCCACCTCCCGGACAGCGCTGGACCCCGGTGCGCATTTACAATGTCTACCGCATTGCCATCGCCTCGGTGTTGCTGATCCTCCACTACACCCACCAGCAGCCTTCGCTGGGCCAGCATCTGCCGCTGCTGTTCGAATTCACCATGATGGCCTATCTGGCCCTGATTCTGGTCTCCACCGTGCTCGAATACAGCGAACGCCTGCCGCGCCCCAATTGGGCGCAGCCATTCGCCTTGATCGTCGACGTTATCGCCCTGGGGCTGGTGGTGCACGCCAACGGTGGCCTCGAGGGGGGACTGGCGGTACTGCTGCTGATTACGGTGGCGGCGGGCAATATTCTGCTGCGCGGCCGCATGGGTTTTCTGATCGCCGCCCTGGCGACACTGACGGTCATGTACGAGCAATTCTATTTCGCCACTCAATCCGGCGAGCGGGATCCATTTTCGCTGACCGAGTCCGGCCTGCTCGGCATTGCCTTTTTCATGGTCTCGGTGATCATTCAGCAGATCGCCACGCGGCTGGAGCGCAGTGAGACCATCGCCGCCGACCAGCAGGTGGCGCTGGATCGGCTGGAAGCCCTGAATGAGCAAATCGTCCAGCGTATGCGCACCGGGATTCTGGTATTCGACCGCCACGGGCGCATTCTGCAGTCCAACCCCTCGGCGGATAATGCTTTCGCCACGGCCATGAGCGGCCAGCTGTTACCCGAGCCGTTGCGGCAACGCCACCAGGCCTGGCGCCAGGCGCCCCACATTCTGCCGCCGCCATTGCGCGCCTCGAAGCAGTCGCCGGAGCTGTCCGCGCGCTTCGCGCCCCTGGATACCAGCCACGAGCAGTTGACCCTGGTGTTTCTCGAGGACACCGCGCGCATCGCTCAGGAGGCGCAGCAGTTGAACCTGACTTCCCTGGGGCGTCTGTCCGCCACCCTGGCCCACGAGATCCGCAATCCGTTGAGCGCGATCAATCACGCCACCGAGTTACTGCGCGAGGATGCCGGCGATGACAGCGACCGCCGTCTGCTCGATATGGTGCGTACCCACGTACAACGGGTGGACGGCATCATCTCGGATGTGTTGGACTTGTCACGGCGACCACGGGGCCAGGCACAGAGACTGGTCCTCAAGGACGTTCTCGCGGAGGTCGCCGCGAATTGCCATGAAGACCGCAAGACGCGCCTGCAAATGGACTTGGCCACCGATACCGAGCTGCGTTTTGATCGCGGCCAGCTGATTCAGATTCTCGATAATCTGATCGGCAATGCTTTTCGACATGGGGGGGAACAGGTCCGGGTACGCGTGACCCACGGAGTGCACTCAAAAACCCGATTGCCCTGGATCGCGGTCAGCGATGACGGGCCGGGCATCGGCGAGGAACAGGCGCGGCATTTGTTCGAGCCGTTCTTCACCACGCACGCCAAAGGAAACGGTCTCGGTCTGTTCGTGTGCCAGCAACTGTGCCAGGCCAATCAAGCCAGTCTCAGCCATGAACCGGCTGATCATGGCGCTTGCTTCGTGATTACCTGCGCACATCCGGATAGACAGTTCCAATAACGATGAATGACATAATTCCGCGTGTTTTGGTTGTGGACGACGAGGCGGACCTGCGGGAACTTCTGGTCATCACCCTGGGGCGGATGAAACTGGAAGCGACGGCCGCGGACTCCCTGGCCGCCGCCCAGCGTCTGCTGGATCGTGACACCTTTCATCTGTGCCTGACCGATATGAACCTCGGCGACGGCTCCGGTTTACAGCTGATCCGCTACGCGGCGGAAAAAGCGCCGGACCTGCCCATCGCGGTACTCACCGCATTCGGCAATATGGAGACCGCCACCGAAGCGATGAAACTGGGGGCCTACGATTTCATCGCCAAACCCGTCTCACTGGACCGGCTGCGGCAGCTGATACAGGACGGCCTCGGCATCAGCCGCCATGGCGCCACCGACAGCAGTAGTGGCGAAGGCGATGGCCTGATTGGCCAGTCGTCGGCCATGCAGCATTTGCGACGGCAAATCCGCAAGCTGGCACGCAGCCAGGCGCCGATCTACATCAGCGGCGAATCCGGCAGCGGCAAGGAAAAAGTGGCGCGTCTGATTCACACGCTGGGGCCGCGCGGCGAGCACCCTTTCGTCGCCGTGAACTGCGGCGCCATCCCCTCCGAACTGATGGAAAGTGAATTCTTCGGTCACCGCAAGGGCAGTTTCACCGGTGCCGTGGAAGACCGCAAAGGTCTGTTCCGGGAAGCGGACGGAGGCACCCTGTTTCTCGATGAAGTGGCGGATCTGCCGCTGCACATGCAGGTCAAGCTGCTGCGCGCGATTCAGGAAAAGACCGTGCGGCCGGTGGGCGAGTCACGGGAGTTCAGCGTCAACCTGCGTATTCTCTGCGCCACCCACAAGGATCTCAGCGAGGAGATGCAGGCGGGTCGCTTCCGTCAGGACCTTTACTACCGTCTGAACGTCATCGAGGCACACGTGCCGCCGCTGCGCGAGCGCCTGGACGACGTTCCGGCGCTGGTTGACCACATCCTCTCCCGACTCGGCATCGCCTGGGACACCACGCCGCCCACACTCGGCGACGGCACTCTGGCGGCGCTGCGCGAGTATCCGTTTCCCGGCAACGTGCGAGAGCTGGAGAATGTACTGGAGCGGGCCATGACCCTGTGTGATGGCAACGTCATCGAACCGGCGCATCTGCGGCTGCCCAGCCAGGCCAGCAGCGGCGATGCACCCAGCCAAGGCGGCAGCCGTGATCCGGCGTTGCCGCTGGAGGAGTATCTACAGGACATCGAGCGGCAGGAAATTCTCAAAGCACTGGACGCCACCCACTGGAATCGCACCGCCGCCGCCAAGAAGCTGGGGATGACGTTCCGCTCGCTGCGTTACCGCTTGAAGAAACTGGCCCTGGATCAGGAAGAGGAGGAAGGCAGCGCGTAAAGCGCCGGATCCAGATGGGGGCGCTCGCCACTCATCAGTGCCGCCAGCAGCGCGGCGCTGGCCGGCGCCGACACCAGACCATTGCGATAGTGTCCCAGCGCGGCGTAGACCCCCGGCACACCGGGCACTTCCCCCAGATACGGCCAGTCCCGGCCACAGCCGGGGCGCACGCCTGCCCAATGACTTACCGGCCGTTCGCCGGCCAGAGCCGGCAACAGCGAAGCCGCCATTTTCTCCAGCGCCCAGCGCCCCGGCACCGTGGGATAGTGGCTGTCGTCACCGTCCTTCAGTGTTGAACCCGCCAGCACGGCGCCGTCGGCACGGGGAATCAGATACCCCTGCTCGGTCAACAACACGGTCGGCACCCGCCCCGGCGCCAACCGATAGAGCAGCATTTCTCCCTTGGAAGGAAACAGCGGCAAATCCAGCCCGAGCGGCCTCAGCAATCGCGGGCTCCACATGCCGGCACTGATCAGAACACGAGGCGCCCGGCATTCCCGGCCATCGGCCAGCGCTACTGACGCCCCGCCTCCGGCACGTGGCGACACCGATACCGCCGGCGTTGCTTCAAACGTCACCCCACGGGCCGACAGACAGGCACGCAACGCCTTGAGAATACGGGGATTACGTAAATTACTCAGGGTCGGAAACCACACCCCATCCCGGTCGGTGGCTTCCGGCATCCGCTGGGACAGGCGCTCCGCCGAGCAGGGAAGCCGCCAGCGGCGCGCCCAGGCCATGGCGTCGGCACGCTCCTGCTCCGTTTCCACCGCCACCCACAGGCCGCTTTCGTTGAGGTCCTCGTCCACCAGCCCGGCCCGTCCACGCAACCGCGTGATCAGGTTGCGATAGCGCTCCGGCGCATCCACCGTCAGCAGATTCATGGCGTCGGGATAGCGCCAGGCGTACAACGGCGACAGGATCCCGCCGCCAGCCCAGGAGGCCGGCGGAAAGCGGGCCGGCGCGTCGATGACGGTGACCCGGCAACCCCGGTCGGTGAATTCCAAAGCACTTAACAATCCGACGATACCGCCGCCGACGACGAGCAAATCAGCCATAGCAATCAGGGAATATGGACTACAGAAAGAAGAGCAACAGTAGCACAAAGGCCACCTTGCCGGGACGGTAAACTGGCCTCTTGTTGCCACACATCAAAGGCCAGGATGGCCACCGGAGGGACAAGGACGTGCGTGGATTCACACTGGTGGAACTACTGATCACACTGACGCTGCTGGCGCTCCTGTTAAGCGCTGGCGTTCACTGGCAAAAAGAGGCGCTGCCCCGGCATCGGGTGGTGTCGGCCAGCAACCAGGTTCTGGGCCTGATCCACTACGCCCGGGCCGAGGCACTGACGCGGGGACCGATCTATTTATGCGACGGCAACAGCCATTGTGACCGCTTCCAGACAACCTCTTCACTGCTGTTGGCGCGGGACCGGGATGGCATTGCCGCTGTCACCGATGATGACGTGTTCCATCGCCTTGATCTGCCCGAGGGCACCACCCTTACCTGGCGCCGCTTCCGCGGCACCGCGTTGCGTTATGAACGGCGCGGCAACCTGTATTACCAGAACGGCAGCTTCGTCATCTGCAACCAGGGGCAGGGGCGACGCATCGTCATGTCGGTGATGGGCACTGCTCGCATCGAACCAATCAGCGGCGGCGACTGCCTTTAGCAGGCGGACCGTGATCCCGCCGCTTTCATCTGCTCACCGCTCCCAGCTGGAAGTGGCGCTGGGAGTGCAATCCCCGCCTTTCACCCAGCAGGTCTGCCCTTCGCTGTTGAGCTTGAGATTGCCATCCCCCTCCATACCCGCCCCGGAGCGGGGCGTGGCGGTGACCAGATAGCTCTGATGATCATTGCTGGTGGCCACCTGGACGCTATAATAGACATCCCCGGCCAGACCTCCGGCCGTTGCGCCGTCATAGGAAAAATGGCGGGCCCGATAGGTTTCCAGCGACGCCGCCAGGTCCATCAGCTTGCCCTGGTATTCCGCCCGGCGTGTACTACGCACCTGCTCGGTGTAGCTCGGGTAAGCGATGGCGGCGAGGATCGCCACCACCACCACCACGATCATCAGTTCGATCAGCGTGAAGCCGGCCATGGGATTCCGAGTCATTCGGTTCATGGTGTCGTCCCCCCTTGCTCAGGCGGGAAGTAAGCGTTGGCGTCGTTCTTTTCCATGGGGTACCAGCGGCGCTTGCGGAACAGATTGTAGTTCATGCCGTCATCGCCAATAAACTCCAACCCCACGTTAAAGGACACGCCACTGCCATCCTCATCATCGCCGCCGCCGCCGTCACCATCACCGCCGCCCCCGCCGGTAATCACCGGCACCACGCCCGGCGGGATCGCCGAGGTAATCAGCTTGGTGCCGTCCCAGGAGGCCTCGCCATCGTTGGTGAAGGATTCCGGCTCCCCGGTGATCATGTTCGCCCGATAGGCGTAAGCCTCACCGTAACGCACCACACAGGGATCATCGTCCTGGTCCGCATTGGTGGGAACGTAAGTGGTGAACATCACCGAGTTCTGATAAATGCTCGGGGAGGCCATTACCTTTTCACCGGAATTCAGGAAGGTCACGTACCATCCCTTCGAGGACGCGGACGGGTCGCTGCTACGGGCATTGTGCAGCTCACTCATGGTAATCACGTCGGGTTGATTGGTATTTTTAAAAGTGCCGTCCGCGAACATAAAGAAGCCTTCCTCGGTGTCCTCGTCCAGGGGGTGAGCCCGGTAGCCGGAACCGACGGCCACATACAGCGTCTCCTGCAAGCCATCTCGCACATAACCAATGGCCGGCGCTTCATAGAACCGGCGGTGTTCACTGTCACCGAAATTGGCCAACCGCACCACGCCTTTCACCAGGGAACCGGCGCCATCGTTGTTATTGTCAAGATTGACCCGGAACACCTGTCCGCCAAGGTCGGCGAAGTAAAGGTGATCCGCCAGGCCATCCAGCCGGCCGTTCTTCAGATCCACCACGGCGATGCCTCCCGGCACCGACCATTTCATGCTATCCACGGTGGTATGAGCGACGCCGGCATTGGCGTCGGCGCCGGCGGACCAGATCAGGTCGCCAGTTTCCGCGTCGACCATATAAATAGCGTTGCCGACACTGTCCTTCGCCGCCCGCTGACCGGCGGTATCATGATGCTCGGCGTCGTAGCCACCACCAAACACCAGTACCGTTTTCACCTCACCGTCAATACGCACCCGGGTGATGGTCGGCGTGGACCAGGTCTGCCCCAGTCGATCGAACCCGCTACTGGCATTGGCTCCGCTCTCATCCTTACCCTGGATCCGCCACATCAGTTCCGGGCTGTCTATGGACGACACATCCAGACCGTAATAGGCGTTTCCGCCCCGGCGCATGCCTGCGAAGATCCACACCTTGTCGGCATCGCCATTCTCCTTGGCGGTGCGATACGCCACCCACGAACCATCCATGCCGTAGGGGTCACGAATATTGTCTTCCCGCAAATCAGGAGAGCGGACAAAATCGTACGCTTTCTTGAGCATGCGGTCCGGCATGAAAGTGAATTTTTCACGGCCATCATCGGTATCGATGGCGTGCAACATGCCGCCATTGGTGGAGACGAACAGATAGTTGGTCTGTCCGTCCACGTCATTGGCGTCGGCACCCAGTTCATAGTTCACCAGCAACGGCACACTATGCATGGGGTCGGCCCAGAGGCGCTTCAACGCATCGTGGACTTTCAACTTGGTGTCGAATTCCGCTACCGGGTCGTTGTCTGGAATCCCCATCTGGGCGGGCTGCAGAATGTTTTCCACACGATTCTCGGTGAGCCATTCGCCGCCACCGTTGTCGCTGTTATTGCCCACGTAGATCTTGCGGTCCTGATATTGATCGTTTCTACCGCGAGCACCGCCTTTGGTGACATCCGGGCCGTCCGCTTCCGTGGGGGTCCAATAACTCCAGGCCGAATCGCGGAAATAACCGGTGCTGCCATCCACCGCGGAGGAACCATTCTTGTCCACGACTTCGCGGCCGTCCTTGCGGTAACGTTTCAGATTGCCGGGCCAGACCGAATTTTTAGAAGGCTTGAAAACGGCATAGTAAAGTTGATTCAGGTGCTCCAGCCGGTTGTTCTGGTTTACCGCCACGCCCGGTGATGTGATGGTCTGGGAGTCTTCCGCTATGAGGTTGAGAATGTCGTTGAACTCGGCGGCCAGTTGCTCCGCGTCGTTGGCAAGACGGACCCTTTCCGTGCCACCGGCAACAGCCACTGACGTCATGTTCCTTACTTGGGATGAGGTCTCACTGACACCAAAGGCCACCTGCCAGGTCTTTACCGCACGCTCCTGACTATTGCTTTCGCTAGCCAGCCACCCGGCCAGTTGTTCCTGACAACTGTACGAACCGTTGCAATACCCTCCCGCGATATTTCTAACCGAATCGTAGTCGCTGTCCTGAGTCGGATCACCGTCGGTCATAACAATGATGTGGTTGCTTTCGCACTGGTTATTTATATTCATCGGTGACTGATAGCTATCATCGCTGACCCAACGGCACCCACCATACCCGCATTCCCATTTCAGGTTCACCGCGGTTTTCGGTTCGTTTTCGCTGGCTTCCCCGTAAACAGCGTAAGTGCTGGGACTGAGCCCCATCATGTAGCGGGCCATCTCCGAATACGCCTCCATGGTGGGGGTATTCGATGTGCCGGAGAGGCCATTGACCAGGGACTTGACCTCGCCGCGAGCGGTGCTGTCCATATCGCTGACCGGATAGAACACATAGCCGCCATAACCATTGCGATCATAGCCGCCATTGAACTTGCCAACGCCCACGCGAACCCCTTCACCCAGCCCATCGATAACCTGGGTGAAGGCGGTTTTCAATTGCGACATTTTGGTCGGACTGCCCTGCTCCATACTTCCCGAAGTATCGATCAGGAACAGTACGTTGGCGATCTGTTCGTTCTCATCGTTGCCGACACCGGCGCGGGAGAAATAGATTTCCGTGTCGTCCGCGTAAAGCGGCGTCGGCGCCAACAACAGCGCAACCAGTAACAGGCCTGACTTGAAAATATTCTCGAGCATGACTCCCCCCCCAGCTCGTGCTTAGTTGTCCGTGTCCACGTTAAAGTCGGACGACGACACCATCCCGCGTTTCAGCGCTTCCAGCATGTGATGGTTGTTCACTGAAAAGTCATCGATCTCCGCTTCACCAAGAATCTCAAAGGTGAAATCGACCACCAGCGTATTGTTGCCGGACATACTCAACTGCCCTCCGGAAACCGCCCTCATTCCCTCCTGACGAATCCGGGATCCGGCGCGCACCAGCCCCCTTGAGTCCATACGGTCCGCACTGACGCAAGCCCGGGATGCCGCGGTCGCCGCTCCCCCCACCAAACAGCGCTGTCCCACCGACCCGGTCAGAAACGGCTGTAGTTGCGCGCTGCTCATGCCATACAAACTGGTAAAGGCTTCGTTCACCGCCGATTCCGCCCCTTCAAACGCCATTGCGTCCACCTGGGTACCGGTGGCGATTTTGCTGCTGAACATACTGGTCTTCATGGCGGTGATGCCCAGGATCGAGACGATCACCAGAATCATCAGAGCCACCAGAAGAGCGGCCCCACGCTGCGAACGATAGTGTGTTATCGGCATCATCAGATCACATCCCAGGGGTAGTTCCGGATAGCGACGGTGGAAAAGAACTGGCGACGCAGCGTTCTGCCCGCACTGACGTCCACTTCCTGATCCAGTATGTAAAAGGTCTGATCCTGGTCATCGCCGCCCAGCACCGGCAGATCGGCTTCCATCAGCAAACCGATCTTCACCGCCACGATCCGGCTTTGATCCACATTGGCGCCGGCCAGCACTTCGTCGGCTCGCAGATACTGAGAAGCGAAGGGAATACCGTCGGTGCTTTGATCCACGCCATAGAGCACTTGAAAGCTCTTTATCCCCCGCAACAACACCACGCCGGCGGAGCTGCCACTCTGGTTACCACGACAGTAAAGTTCGTCGCCGTTATCACCTCCCACCCAGTAGGTGTTGACGATCTCCTTTACGCCAGTCCCACCATTCCCCTGACAGTCCTGTTCGCCATGGTAGGCAAGAGTGAGGCGATCGTTGTCACTACCACCATCATCACCGGGAGGAATGGCGGAACCGCCGGTCACTGCACTACTGGCATCCAGAATAATGCCCGGAATAAAAGTGGCGGCAACGTCGTCACTCATATTGCCCGCCAGACGCACGTCCTGGTTGATAAAGCGCATGGCCAGATCACCCTGTTCCTGTATCCGGGCCATGTTCTGTTGCAGCGAGAACGTCCGTTGGTTGGTGGAAAACAGAGAAATCGCGGCACCGGTAATAATCAGCCCCAGCACCATGGCCACCATGAGTTCCACCAGGCTGAAGCCGGTCTGCTGATGTGTGCCAAGCCGCCTCATCGTGTCACCTCCATCACCACGCATTTGGCGCTGTCATCGGTATTGATGTCGCCACCATCGACACAGCCATCCAGCGCCTGATCTCCCCAGGCCACCACCACGCAACTGGTCAGCGTGGAACCGCTGTCACAGGGCTGCACCCGGATCTTGCCGGCAGGCAGCAGGTTGCCGGCCTGCCAGCGCAGGGTATTGCGGTCCCAGGCCGACATCTGATCGCTATCGCAACTGCTTGCCATGCAGTCCGGGTTGGAAGGCGGTGCCTCGCCCAAGGCACCGGCACCGGTATTCCAGCTGTTTTCCTGAAGGTAGGTGGAGCGGGCTTGCGGATTGGCGATGATGCGTTCCAGAGCATCCCGGGCCAGTGCCGTGGCCTGGGAACGAATATTGGCGTCCTCGGTGCTCTTCAGGGCATTGAGCTGCAACCCGGCATAACCGAGCACGCCGATGGCCAGTACCAGCAGTGCCACCAGAATCTCCACCATGCCGACGCCGCTTTGTCGTTTTCGGGAAATGTGCATGGTGCCCCCTAACTGCAGGTCAGCGGTTTGTTTTGAAGATCGCCGAAGCGGCCCAGGGAGATTTCCCGGCCGGTCTCGCCGGCTCGGTCGTCACACACCTGAAAGACGGCGTCATTGCCCACCCGACCGGAGCGATCGAATAGCAGTTCGGTCAAGCCATTGTTTTCCATGACGCTGACGCCTTCCCCGGCGGAAAAGGTCTGGTTCTGCTCCACGGCGCCGGCGCCGTAATCCAGCTCCCAGCCGTTGCTCCAGTCCGCCGGAGATCCCAGCGGTTTCAGCTTGACGTCACGACGGGAACTCACCGCCTGGGAACGGGCGGTATTAAGCGCGGTGATCAGATCCGAAGTGGTGGAGCGCAGCGCATTGCTGGCGATGACGTTCTGAAATGACGGCACGGCGATGGCCAGCAGAATGCCCGCCACCACGATCCCCAGCATCAATTCGATGATGGTGAAACCGCCGTTTTCCCCACGAGTGCCGATCACGTCTTCCCCCAAATAAGCGAACTCGGTGTCGACACTCTAGCGATTGTAAAACGGGCGACAAGCACGCTCGGACAAGCGGTCGCCTGCCTGTACCGAACGGCTCAGGGGCTTGAGAAAATCAGGGTTTTATATGTGACGAAGTTCACACAAAAAAAGCGCAAACCTTTTTTCAGGCGCGCAATGCCTTGGGCATGGAGAAGCTGATGTTCTCCTCGCGGCCGGGGATTTCCTCCGCGCTTTCACCACCCAGCTCGCGCAACCGGCTGACCACCTGATGCACCAGTTCTTCAGGGGCGCTGGCGCCCGCGGTGACGCCAACGGCTTTCTTGCCCTGCAACCAGGCGGCGTCGATCATGGCCGGATTATCCAGCAGGTACGCCTCGGTACCGCAGCGCTCCGCCAGTTCCTTCAGGCGATTGGAATTGGAGCTGTTCACCGAGCCCACCACCAGAACCAGGTCACACTCCAGCGCCAGCTGACGCACCGCGTCCTGGCGGTTGGTGGTGGCGTAGCAGATATCCTCGCGTTTGGGACCGAGGATATTGGGGAAACGCGCCCGCAAGGCATCGATGATACGGGCGGTGTCGTCCACGCTGAGCGTGGTCTGGGTGACGAACGCCAGATAGTCCGGGTCGGCGACGTCCAGCGTGGCCACGTCGTCTTCGCTTTCCACCAGGTACATCCGCCCTCCCTTGGAGGTGTCGTACTGTCCCATGGTGCCTTCCACTTCGGGGTGGCCGGCATGGCCAATAAGCACCGCTTCCCGCCCTTCGCGGGCATAACGGATGACTTCCATATGCACTTTTGTGACAAGAGGACAGGTGGCGTCGAACACTTTCAGAGCCCGCTGCTCGGCCTCTTCCTGCACCTCCCGGGAGACACCGTGGGCACTGAAAATAACGATGGCGTCGTCGGGCACCTCATGCAGCTCCTCGACGAAAACCGCACCCCGGTCGCGCAATCCGTCCACCACGAAGCGGTTGTGCACCACCTCATGACGCACGTAAACCGGCGGCCCGAACACGTCCAGGGCACGGTTGACGATGGCGATGGCGCGATCGACGCCGGCACAGAAACCACGGGGATTGGCGAGACGGATATCCATAAGAGCCAGTTTACAGTTGATAGTGGACAGTTGATAGCTGAAACACGCGAGAGGGAACCAACGCAACTGAACTCAAAGAGGCCGCGCCCGCAGGTCCTGGCTTAGCCTCTTTGAATTTGGTTTTCGCTGTCAACTGTCCACTATCAACTGTCAACTGAGCTTCACCGTTTGCTCCGGAGCATCGTGTTCGACACGGACGATCTCCACTTCGAAGGTCAGTTCGCGGCCGGCCAGGGGGTGGTTGAAATCCACCGTCACCCATTGCTCATCCAGGGCGGAGACCACGCCAGGCAGTTCGGCCCCGGCGGCGTCGGCGAAGTTCATCACCGTGCCCACTTCCATGCCATCGGGAGCGGCAAAGGTGTCACGGCGGAAATGCTGCACGTTCTGCTCGTTGTACTCACCAAACCCCGACTGGGCATCGATGAAGACACTGCGCCGGTCACCGGCTTTGAGGCCCAGAATGGCGCGCTCGAAACCGGGTAACAAGGAGCCGTCACCCCAGACAAAAGAGGCCGGTTCGCCACCGAAAGTACTGTCCATCTCCGTACCGTCCATCAGGCGCACGGCGAAATGCAGGGTAATGCGGGTTTGCGGCCCGACACGCAGCTCATCGTTCATGGCGGCCACGCCCTCCCACGATCATGTCGAGAATGATCAGGCCGGCACCGATGGTGATGGCGGTATCGGCCAGATTGAACGCCGGAAAGTGCCAGCCAGCCCAATGGAAATCGAGGAAATCCACCACATGGCCCAGCACGATCCGGTCATACAGGTTACCCAGAGCGCCGGCCAGAATCAGTGCCAGCCCCGCGCCTTGCAAACGCTCATCGCGAAGCCGCGCCAGCCAGACCAGAATCAGCGCGGACGCCCCCAGCGCCACCAGCGTGAAGAACCAACGCTGCCAGCCACCGGCCTCGGCCAGGAAACTGAACGCGGCACCGGTGTTATAGGCCAGAGTGAGGTTAAAGAACGGCAGCACTTCCAACCGCTCGAACAAGTCGAAGCGAGCCACCACCATATGCTTGGTAATCTGGTCCAGGGCAATGACCAACGCGGTCAGCCAGAGCCAGCCGAGTTGCCCCGGCAGCCTCCTGGCACCGCTCTTCGTCATGTTCACGTTGTCCGCATCACGGCCGCCGCCAACGTCATGCATAGGAGCGCTCCTCGCCGGGGCCATCCACATTGCTGATGCAACGGCCACACAGTTCCGGATGTTCGGCATGGCTGCCCACGTCCTCGCGATGATGCCAGCAGCGGGCGCATTTGCTGTGGGCGGACGCCACCACCTGCACCTTGAGCCCTTCCACGGCACTGGCCTCGAGCCCTTCCGGCGCTTCCGACAGCGGCTTGAGGGTGGCGGTGGAGGTGATGGTGACGAAACGTAATTCCTCGCCCAGTTGCTCCAGCAATGCCCGCAGTTCCGGAGTCACGAACAAGGTGGCCTCGGCGGCCAGATTGGCGCGCAATTCCTTGCGGTTGCGCGCTTCTTCGATGGCTTTGTTCACCGCCTGCTTGACCGCCTGGACCTGTTCCCAGAACGCCATGCCCATGGCCTCGTCACCGGCCAGCGGGAACAGACCGTCGAACCAGGTGGTGAGGAACACGGATTCGGGACGATCGGCGCCGGGCAAGTGTTCGAAGATTTCCTCGGCGGTGAAGCTGAGGATCGGCGCCATCCAGCGCACCAGCGCCTGGGCGATCAGATAAAGCGCGCTCTGGCAGGAGCGGCGCGCCACCGAGTCTTCCCGGGTGGTGTACTGGCGGTCCTTGATGATATCCAGATAAAAGCCGCCCAGTTCCAGCGCACAGAAATGGTGCAGACGCTGATAGACCAGATGGAACTGATAGCTTTCGTACAGCTCGCGCAGTTCCTCTTGCAGCTGCGCGGTGCGAGCCACGGCCCAGCGGTCCAACGCCAGCATATCCTGCGGCGCCACCTGGTGCCGGGCCGGATCGAAACCGTTCAGGTTGGACAGCAGGAAACGGGCGGTATTACGAATCCGCCGGTAGCTGTCCGCCACCTGTTTGAAGATGGTCTTGGAGACCGTCATCTCACCGCGATAATCGGTGGAGGCGATCCACAGACGCAGGATATCGGCGCCCAGATCGTTCCATACTTCCTGGGGCGCGATGGTATTGCCGAGAGACTTGGACATCTTCCGGCCCTGCTCGTCCACGGTGAAGCCGTGAGTAAGCACACTCTTGTAGGGGGCCTTGCCGCGCATGGCGACGCTGGTGAGCAGCGAGGACTGGAACCAGCCGCGATGCTGGTCCGACCCTTCCAGATACAGGTCCGCCGGCACCGTCAGTTCCGGGCGCTGCTCGAGCACGGAGAAATGGGTGGTGCCGGAGTCGAACCAGACGTCAAGCACGTCGGTGACCTTGGTATAGCGTTCGGCGTCCGCGCCGAGCAGTTCCGCCGGGTCCAGCTCGAACCACGCCTCGATACCGTTCTGCTCCACCCGTTTCGCCACCTCCTCGATCAGACGCGGCGTTTCCGGATGCGGCTCGGAGGTGTTGCGGTCAACGAACAGGGCAATCGGCACGCCCCAGGTACGTTGCCGCGAGATGCACCAGTCCGGGCGGTCGCGCAACATGCCCTCGATGCGGGCCTTGCCCCAGTCCGGAATCCATTGCACCTGATCCACCTCGGCGCGGGCCTGCTCCAGCAGATCCCCTTTTTCCATGGCGATGAACCATTGGGCGGTGCTGCGGAAAATGATCGGCGTCTTGTGGCGCCAGCAATGCGGGTAGCTGTGCGTGATGGTCTGCAACGCCATTAACGCATCGGCGGCTTCCAGGGCCTCGATCACCGGCCCGTTGGCCTTGTTCACATGCAAGCCGCCGACCAGCGGCAGATCGGCGCGGAACACGCCGTTGTCCTGTACCGGGGAATCCACTTCCAGGCCATAACGCTGGCCCACCAGGAAATCGTCCTCACCGTGTCCCGGCGCGGTATGCACACAGCCGGTACCGGCGTCGGTGGTGACGTGTTCGCCGAGCACCACCGGCACCTGGCGTTCCAGGAACGGATGCGCCAACACCAGGTTTTCCAGCACCTGCCCCTGGAACACCGCGGAGCGGGTCACCTCTTGCAGATCAAAGCGTTCGATCACCGCGTCGGCCAGGGCCTCGGCCACCACCAGTTGGCGGCGCTTGCCGTTCTGGGTGCCGTCCAGCAGTACATACTCCAGCTCCGGATGCACTGCTACCGCCTGGTTGGCGGGCAACGTCCAGGGCGTGGTGGTCCAGATCACCAGGGCCGGCTGCTCCGCCGACACGCCGGAGCGGGCAGCGAAGTCCGCCGGGTCCACCACGGCGAAGGCGACGTCGATGGCCGGAGACTTCTTGTCCTGGTATTCCACTTCCGCTTCCGCCAGGGCGGAGGCACAATCCAGGCACCAGTGCACCGGCTTGAAGCCTTTGGTAAGCAGGCCCTTGTCGACGATCTTGCCGAGTGCGCGAATGATGTTCGCCTCGGTGTCGTAGTTCATGGTCAGGTAGGGATGCTCCCAATCCCCGAACACGCCCAGGCGGATGAAATCCGCTTTCTGCAGCTCCAGCTGCTCGGCGGCGTAGGACCGGCATTCCTCACGGAAGGTGCGCGCGTCCACTTTGTGGCCGGCTTTGCCCACCCTTTGCTCCACCTTGTGCTCGATGGGCAGCCCATGGCAGTCCCAGCCGGGCACATAGGGCGCATCGAAGCCCTCCAGGCCACGGGCTTTGACGATGATGTCCTTGAGCACCTTGTTGATGGAGTGGCCAATGTGAATCACGCCATTGGCGTAGGGAGGACCATCATGCAGCACGAACTTGGGCCGACCCTCGGCGGCGGCCCGCATCTTGCGATACAGGTTAATTCGACCCCACTGCTCCAGCCGCTGGGGTTCACGCTGGGCCAGACCCGCCTTCATCGGGAAGTCGGTGTGGGGAAGATTCAGTGTCGCCTTGTAGTCGGTCATGATGTCCCTTGGAAATAGGTTTCGACTTGTTGCACATCCCGCTGAATCGCGGCTTTCAGTTCATCCAGGCTGGCGAACTTCTCTTCCGGGCGCACGAAGTGATGAAAGTGCACCGTCAGGTGAGCGCCATACAGATCCCCCTGAAAATCCAGCAGATGGACCTCCAGGCGGTTTTCCACGCCATTGACCGTGGGCCGGGTACCCACATTGGCCGCGCCGGGCTGGCCTTCGAGGCCCGCCCCGTCCACCGTCACCGCATAGATGCCCTGCACCGGCGGGACCTGCCGCTTGAGCGCCAGATTCACCGTGGGCAGTTGCAAGGTCCGGCCGATCTTGTCGCCGTGACGGACCCGGCCGCTGATGTCATAGGGACGACCCAGCAGTTGCTCCACCAAGGCGAAGTCACCGGCCGCCAGCGCCGAGCGCACCCGGGTACTGGATACTCGCTCACCGGTCATCTGACAGGTGGCGGTATCGCAAACCTGAAACCCGAACCGCTCGCCGGCCTGTTCCAGATAGGCAAAATCTCCCACCCGGCCGCGGCCGAAGCGGAAATCGTCCCCGACCACCAGATACTCGACGGCGAGACCATCGACCAGGATGTCACGGACAAATTGTTCGGCTTCCAGGTTACGGAAGGCGTCATTGAAACGCACGCACAGCACCTGATCGACGCCGTAACGGGCCAGGGTGATCAGCTTGTCGCGCAGATTCATCAAACGGGCCGGCGCTTCATCACCGAGGAAGAACTCCTGCGGCTGCGGCTCGAACAACATCACCGTGGCCAGAGCGCCACGGGCCCGGGCTTCGGCTACCACCTTGTCCAGGATGCGCTGATGTCCACGGTGCACACCATCGAAATTGCCGATAGTGGCCACACAGCCACGGTGCGCCGGCCTTAAATTGTGCACGCCACGAATCAGTCGCATTCGGTCCTCACTGCCCGCCTCCGTCGGCGGCCCATTGGCCATGCCCCAGAGGTAAAAGAGGGCAGATTATAGGAATCATCGGCGCAAGTGGCGAGGCCTGAGGCCAAGAACCAGCAGCACCAGGCCATAAACCGCCAGCCCGGCCACCACCACCAGGGCGAGCCAGCCCACTCTTTCACTCACCCCGCCGACCAGCCAGACGCCGGCGCGCTCCGCCAGCAGCCAGGTCACCGCCGCCATGGCAAGCCCCGCCACCAGCATCCGTGCCCAGTGCCAGCCCCAACCATCACCGGGACGATATACCCCGGAACGGCGCAGCCCGAGATACAGCAGACCGGCGTTGAGCCAGGCGGACAGCGCCGTGGCCAGGGCCAGCCCGGCATGCTGCAGATGCCAGACCAGCGCCAGATTAAAGACCATGTTGGCGATCATGGCGATGATGCCGATCTTGACCGGGGTGCGGGTATCCTGCCGGGCGAAATAGCCCGGCGCCAGGATTTTGATCAACATGAAGGCCGCCAGCCCCAGGCTGTAGGCGCGCAGCGACCGCGCCGCCATCTCCACGTCCCGAACGCCGAACTCACCGTGCCGGAACAAGGTCGACAACAGCGGCTCGGCCAGCACCGCCAACGCCAGAGCCGCCGGAATCCCCAACAGCAGAACCAGGCGCAACGCCCAGTCCAGGGTTCGCGAGAAAGCTTCGGTGGAGGCGGAGGCGTGCTTGGCGGACAGGCTGGGCAGGATCACCGTGCCAATGGCAATGGCCAGCACTCCCAACGGCAGTTCCACCAGGCGATCAGAGTAATACAGCCAGGTCACCGAACCGGTCTGCAGCAGCGACGCCAGCACCGTGTCCAGCAACAGGTTGATCTGGCTGACCGACACCCCGAACAGGGCCGGCGCCATCAGCGCCAGAATGCGCCGCACTCCGGGGTCACGCCAGGCCATACGGGGTACCGGCAGCAGATGCAGACGGGCCAGGAACGGCAACTGGAACAGCAATTGTACGACGCCGGCAACCAGCACACCCCAGGCCAGCGCCACGGCCATGCGCCCCTCGGCGAAATGAGGCGCCAGAAACAGAGCGCTGCCGATCAGACACAGATTCAACAACACCGGAGTAAAGGCCGGCACCGCGAAACGGCTCCAGGTGTTCAGCAAGGCCCCGGCAAAGGCGGTAAGCGCAATAAAGAACAGGTACGGGAAAGTCAGCCGCAGCATTTCCACCGCCAACGCCCGTTTTTGCGGATCGTCACCAAAACCGGGGGCAAACAGCCAGATCAGCAACGGCGCGCCCACCACCCCGACCAGCGTCACCACCGCCAGGGTGCCACCGAGAGTACCGGCCACCCGATCGATCAGGGCCTTGGTGGCGGCGGCGCTGCCACGCGCCTTATACTCGCTGAGTACCGGCACGAAAGCCTGATTGAAGGCTCCCTCGGCGAACAGCCGGCGCAGGAAATTGGGGATCCGGAAGGCCACGAAGAACGCGTCGGTGCCGGCGGAGGAGCCCAGCAGACGGGCCAGCACCACGTCCCGGACCAGCCCAAGCACCCGGGAGAGCATGGTCATGGCGCTGACCACCACGGTGGACGCCAGCAAACCGCCCTTTCTGCCCGGTTCAGGCGCGCCGGCTTCGCCTTGATCCGCCCGTTGCTCCATTCATGGTCTCCCTAAGAGCCTGATCAGCCTCAAAAATCGTCGAGAGCGGGTTTCGACGTCGCGGCAGCGACAATCCGCGGAGAGGCCGCCCCCTGGACGGCAGCCTCGCAAAAGCCGGGCAAGCGTAGCGAATGCACCGCCGGGGCGCCAGTTCCCATTGACAAGCGCGTTTCGGATAGGCATAGTTGCGCGTCTTTAAAACCCATGGCCGCTTGTAGCCGCGGGCAGTACCGAATACAGAACTGAATACAGACTACCGATTTTATAGGAGCAGGACCTTGGCTAACTCACCGCAAGCACGCAAGCGTGCGCGTCAGGCGGAAAAGCGTCGTCAGCATAACGCAGCGATGCGTTCCATGGTGCGCACCTACCTGAAAAAGGTGAACGCGGCCATTGCGTCCGGCGACCAAGGCGCCGCTCAGGAAGCTTACAAAACGGCGACTTCCGTGCTGGACAAGGCCACCCGTAAGGGTAAGTTTCACGCTAACAAGGCAGCTCGCCACAAGAGCCGCCTGAACGCCAAGATCAAGGCCATGTCCGCCGCCTGAGTCTAGCGTTCCATAAAAAAACCGGCTTCGGTCGGTTTTTTTATGGCCGCCGTCCCTGCTGGCGCCCCCTCATTTCCACACTATCCGAACACCACCATATTGTCCCGGTGCACCAGCTCTTCCTCGTTCATATAACCGAGCACCCCGGCGATCTCCGAGCTTTTCTTGCGGCAAATCCGGCGTGCGTCGGCGGCGTCGTAGTTGACCAGCCCGCAGGCCACCCTCTCCCCTTGCTCGCTTTCGCAGACCACCATCTCGCCCCGGGAAAACTGCCCGAACACGTCCACCACACCCACCGGCAATAAACTGGAACCGGCCTGCCGCAGGCGGCGCACCGCGCCGTCGTCGAGAATCAGCCTCCCACGCATGCGCAGATGCCCGGCCAGCCACTGTTTACGAGCATTGAGCGGCGAGGTGTCCGGCATCAGCGTGGTACCGGGCGCCTGCCCGGCGCCCAACGCTTCGATCACATCGGGACTGCGCCCGGAAGCGATGGTGGTAATGGTGCCGGAGCGGGCCGCCAGCCGCGCCGCCCGCACCTTCGTGGCCATGCCACCCCGTCCCAATCCGGAACCGCCACCGCCCGCCATACCGACAATGGCGGGATCCGAGGCGCGGGCCTCGCGGATCAGTTTGGCATCCGGTTTTTGCCTGGGATCGGCGTCATAAAGCCCTTCCTGGTCGGTGAGGATCACCAGGCGCTCCGCCTCCACCAGATTGGCCACCAGCGCCGCCAGGGTGTCATTGTCACCAAAGCGGAATTCGTCGGTGACCACGGTATCGTTCTCATTCACCACCGGCACCACCGACAGCCCCAGCAGGGTCAACAGGGTGGCACGGGCATTGAGATAACGTTTGCGGTCGGATAAATCATCATGGGTCAGCAGCACCTGAGCGGTGTGCCGGTCATGCCGGCGGAAACAGGCTTCCCAGGCCCGCACCAGCCCCATCTGCCCCACCGCGGCGGCGGCCTGCAACTCGTGAATGGACTCGGGCCGGCGCTGCCAGCCCAGCCGGGTCATTCCCTCGGCGACGGCGCCGGAGGACACCACCACCAGATCGACCTCCTGGTCCATGAGCCGCACCAGGCGATCCACCCACTGCTGCATCAGCTGCCGGTCCAAACCCTTGCCATCATTGGTCAGCAGGGCGCTGCCGATTTTCACTACCCAACGTGCGCGTCGCGCCATGGTGCACCGTCGTCCTTAAGAGCCTGTTTACGATCTATTGCTCGTAGACGATCTCCACATCGTGGTCATCGTCATCGTCGTCGTCATCATTGTCGTCACGGCGGCGCCGGTTTTCCTGCTTGATCTCCTGAACCCGTTCGCGCGCCTCCTGCTCCAGGCGTGAGCGCAGCTCCCGCTGCCCGGCCGCGTACTCCGGATCCTCTTCCTCAAGCCGCCGGCGATCCTCCAGGGCGTTCATCAGCGCGTACACCAATTCCTCGCAGCCGACTCCGGCGGCGGCGGAAATCAAATGCACCGGCCCTTCCCAACCCAGCTCCTCGACGATGGCATCGGCCCGCTCACGAGCCTCGTCGTCGGCCATCAGATCGATCTTGTTGAATACCAGCCAGCGCTCCTGCTCGGCCAGCGCCGGAGAGAAGCGGTCCAGCTCATCGGCGATGGCATCGACATGATCGGCCGGATCACCGTCCATCGGGGCGATATCCACCACATGCAACAGTAACCGGGTACGCGCCAGATGCTTGAGGAAGCGGATACCGAGACCCGCCCCCTCCGCCGCGCCCTCGATCAGGCCGGGAATGTCCGCCACCACGAAGCTGCGATAGCGGTCCACCTTCACCACCCCCAGATTCGGCACCAGGGTGGTGAACGGATAATCCGCCACCTTGGGCTTGGCCGCGGAAATGGCGCGGATCAGGGTGCTCTTGCCGGCGTTGGGCATGCCCAGCAGCCCCACATCCGCCAGCACTTTCAGCTCCAGCCGCAGACGCCGAGATTCGCCCGGGGTACCTTTGGTGGTCTTGCGCGGCGCCTGGTTGGTGCTGCTCTTGAAGTGCACGTTGCCAAGGCCGCCACGGCCGCCACGCACCACCATCGCCTGATCACCATCCCCGGCCAGGTCCGCCAGCACCTCGTCGGTATCCACATCAATGATGGTGGTCCCCACCGGCACGGTGAGAACCACGTGATCCGCGGATTTACCGGTCATCTGGCGCCCCTTGCCGGGCTCACCATTACGCGCCTTGAAAATGCGTTCGTAGCGGTAATCCACCAGGGTGTTGAGATTGCTGTCGGCCCGCACGAACACATGTCCGCCGGCCCCGCCATCGCCGCCGTCGGGGCCGCCGAATTCCACATATTTCTCACGACGGAAACTCAGACAGCCATCACCGCCCTTGCCCGCATGGACATCAATGGTGGCTTCGTCGACGAATTGCATGGTGAAGGACTCTTGGAAATCGTAAGGGATAGTTTAACGCGAGGCGCAAGGTGAATTCACCGCCGCGACAGCGCGCAGGCTGGCCACCTGTATGGCGGCCATAAAAAACCCCGCGGGAGTGAACCTCGCGGGGTTTTTCAGGCCGATCCGCGGGGATCAGGCGACCGGTTCGATCACCACATATTTGCGGTTGTTCGGGCCTTTCACCTGAAACTTAACGCGACCTTCAGCCTTGGCGAAGATGGTGTGGTCTTTACCGATACCGGTATTCACACCAGCATGGAAACGGGTGCCACGCTGACGAACGATGATCTCGCCCGCCTGAACCAGCTGGCCACCATAGCGCTTCACGCCAAGGCGTTTACTTTCGGAATCGCGACCGTTACGAGTACTACCACCGGCTTTTTTATGTGCCATGTCTCAATCCTCCTGCCTTGACCAGAATCAGCCCTGGATCCCGGTAATTTTCACCGCCGTGTACCACTGACGATGGCCTTGTTGCTTGCGGTGATGCTTGCGGCGGCGGAACTTGACCACATGAATTTTCTTGTGGCGGCCCTGCTCGACCACTTCGGCGCTGACCTTGGCGCCTTCCACCAGCGGCTGACCTACTTTAATGTCGTCGCCATCGGCAACCAGCAGAACCTGGTCGAAATCGATGGTATCACCGGTGCCCACTTCGATTTTTTCCACGCGAAGGATATCACCTTCCTCCACGCGGTACTGTTTGCCACCGGTTTTGATGACTGCGTACATCCGTCTTACTCCAGATGATCCTCGCGGGCGGACTTGCCTATCTTGTCCATACGACAGGAGACAGGGGTCACTTTGGGGGCCCGTTGGACGATGACTAAAAAGGGCCGCGAAGTGTACGTCAAAGCAGGCCGCGACTCAAGCCCGGCGCCGTCGAACGGTGGCCATCGGCTGCCCGCCTCCGGCTTTTCTTGACTGCCCGCCGCCCCCTGCTAGCATTGCCCGCTGTTCGCGCTCATTCTGCTGGATTGCTGCCCCATGGATTTTAAGGCCATCAGTTCCAACGTCGCCGACGATTTCGAGGCGGTCAACAGCTTCATCCAACACCATTTGGATACGGATGTTCCCCTGATCCGCGAGGTCGGCGAGTACATTATCCAATCCGGCGGCAAGCGTCTGCGCCCCTTGGTGTGTCTGCTCTGCGCCCGCGCCGCCGGCTATTCCGGCGACAAGCACGTCAATGTTGCCGCGGTCATCGAATTATTGCATACCGCCACCCTGCTCCATGACGATGTGGTGGACGAATCCGGCCTGCGCCGCGGCCGCCCCACCGTCAACGCGGTATGGGGCAACGCTGCCAGCGTGCTGGTGGGCGATTTCCTGATCTCGCGCTCGTTCCAGTTGATGGTGGCGCTGGAAGATCAGCGGCTGCTGGAAATCCTGTCCCTGAGCACCAACACCATCTCCGAGGGCGAGGTCTTGCAGTTAATCAACTGCCGCGACCCGGATACCAGCGAAGAAAGCTATATGCGGGTGATCCACCACAAGACCGCGAAGATGTTCGAATCCGCGGCGGAGACCGGGGCCGTGCTGGGCGCCACCGAAGGACGGGATCAGGCCGAGGCCTTCGCCACCTTCGGCCGCCACCTGGGCATTGCTTTTCAGTTGGTGGATGACGTGCTCGACTATCAGGGCGATGTGGAAGAACTGGGCAAGAACGTGGGCGACGACCTGGCCGAAGGCAAACCCACCCTGCCGCTGATCCACACCATTCGCAGCGGCTCTCCGGAGCAGGCCAAACTGATCAAGGACGCCATCCGCACTGGCGGTCTGGACCGCCTGCAGGACATCATCCACATCGTGCGTGACTCCGGCGGCCTCAGCCACACCGTGGCGGTGGCCGAGGAACAGACCCGGCTCGCCCTGGCGGCACTGGAGACCGTGCCCGAGTCCCGTTATAAAGAGGCTCTGCAAACCCTGGCATTGGAATCCCTGAAACGGACCCATTAGAGCCCTGAACCGAGATAGATGAGGAAAGACTCATGCGTTCCCTACTGACCGTTCTGATTGCCGCCCTGGTTGTGAGCGGCTGTGCCCTGAGCCCGCAGCGCATTGAGGTGGACCCGCAAGTGCAGGTCAAAGCCTCCAACGTTGGCCATAACCGTTCAGTACAGGTTGTTGGCGTCGATTCCCGCGGCAAGAATGAGTTCGGCAGCCGCGGCGGCGTTTACGACGAAACCGCCCTGCTGATCCCCAGCAACGACATCAAGGCGGCGATCGCCGACACCGTCCGCAACGGCCTGCAGAGCCTGGGCTTCAACGCCTTCAATCCCGGCGGAGACGCCACCACTCTGGAAGTCCGCCTGGAACAGCTGGACTATATTCCGGAACCGGGCTCGGTGGTGAACCGGGTCGACCTGAACCTGGTGCTGCAGGCGGAAGCCCGCCGTGGTCCGACCACGCACACCGGCACTTACAAGAGCAGCGTGGAGCACAAGACGCCGTTCACGCCGTCCCTGGCGCAAAACCGGCAGATGATCAACGACATCCTGGCCAAAGCCATCGAGCGCCTGCTGCAGGATCCGGAAATGCTGGCCTTTCTGGCTGGCGCCGACTTCCCCGGCGATAGCGAGTAAACGGTTTCATGGCCGGCCAAGTAAGCATTCACTACTGCCGCCAATGCAACTGGCTGCTGCGCTCCGCCTGGTACGCCCAGGAGCTGCTCTCCACCTTCTCCGAGGAACTGGATGAGGTTGCCCTGCGCCCGGGCACCGGCGGCGTGTTCCAGGTTACCGTGGACGATACCCTGGTTTGGGACCGGGCCCGGGACGGCGGCTTTCCGGAGATTACCGAGTTAAAGCGCCGGGTGCGCGATATCGCTTGCCCGGATCGTTCTCTGGGGCATATTGACCGCTAGGCGATCAGGCACACAGATAAAGGTTCTTTTCGAAAGGGTGTTGTTCTGGCAAGGGGAGTGTTTACGGCGGGTCATGGACACCCGGGGGACCCGCAAGACCCGGCTACGGAGCTCCGAAGAAGATCCCCCCGCTGGAGGAATGCTCTCCATTCCTCTCGCTCACCCGTGATGAACCATAAAACGGATCACTCATTCTCCGGCCGCACCGAAACCTCGGGCGTCTCCGGGTTCGGCAGGAAGACGGTCAGCACCAGGGGTTGGCAGCAAACGTGACAGTCCTCCACGTATTCCTGATCCCCCTGGGACACATCGACCAGGGCATCGAAATACTGCCAGCAATGGGGACACTGCACCGGTACCGGGATCAGCGCGTCCATACTCCCTCCGGCAACGCCAACCGCGCCAGCCACCGCGGCGTCCGCTCCACCGGCTGCGGCACCCCCTGCCCCCATACCGGCCCCGGCCAGCAAGGGTCATCACGGAAGCGAGCGATCACATGCACGTGCAATTGGGGTACCAGGTTCCCCAACGCCCCGATATTGATCTTGTCGGCACCGGTGACCCGCTCCAACTCCGCCGCCAATCCATTGACCACCCTCAGCAGACGGTGCTGTTCCTCCTCCGCCAGTTGGTGCCACTCCCGGATATCCGCCCGGCGCGGCACCACCACCAACCAGGGGAAGCGGCCGTCACGCAGCCAGCGAATCCAGCAAAACTCATCCTCCGCCACGGCGCCGGTATCCGCCGCCAGACGTTCGTGCAATATCACCGCTGTCATAACCTCTCCACTTGGTATGGGCACGGCTCGCTATACCACGCCATCCAGGCTAGCATGATACGCCAAAATTATTAGAGCCTATCAAGGCTGTGCCGCCACTGGCGGCGACACATGTTTTTCTGTCTGGGGGGACGGTTATGGAATGGGTGGCCATCGTCACGGTGCTTGCCTTGCTGCAATGCGCCCTGTTCAGTTTTATGGTGGGACGGGCCCGGGTCAAATATCAGATCCGCGCGCCGGCCGTGGCCGGACACGAGCTGTTCGAGCGCAGTCACCGGATCCACGCCAACACGGTGGAGCAGCTGGTGCTGTTCCTGCCCGCGTTATGGTTATGTGGCTGGTACCTGGAGCCGCGCGCGGCGGCGGTGGTGGGCAGCCTGTTCCTGATCGGCCGCCAGCTCTACTTCAATCATTATCTGGAACAGCCCCGTGATCGCGGCACTGGCTTCCTGCTTGGTTTCCTGGCGACCCTGACACTGCTGCTGGGCGCCCTCGGCGGGGCCATCAGCTCATTGATCCTTCATTGAGCGCGGCCGTTTTACCAGCCACGCCCCACAGTCCCGGCGCCCTAGCCGCGATAGTCCGACGGGCTCTTGCCGGTCCAGCGGCGGAACGCACGGGCGAAATTGGAGGCATCGGAATAACCCAGCGCGGCGGCGATGTCGTCCACCGAACGACGACTTTGTGACAGGTATTCCACCGCCAGCCCCTTGCGCAGATCATCGAGCAGCGTCTGGTAGCTGGTCCCCAGTTGCTGCAGCTTGCGCTTGAGCGTGCGCGAGGACATGTGCAACTCACTGGCCACTTCCTCGACGCCGGGGAACCGGCCCGAGCGCGCCAGAATGATTCTGCGCACCTGCCCCAACAGCGGCGGCGGCGCCTTGATATGGGCCAGTTCCTGCTCGCACTGCACCTCCGCCAGACGCGACAGGCGCGGATCCGCGAAGCGCAGCCGGTACTGCAAACGCTCCGCGGGAAAGCGCATCTGACTGTAGGCGCAATCGAAATACACCGGCACCGGAATCAGCGGCCGCAGCCTTTGAAAGTAATCCGGCTCCGGATAGGAAAAGCGCAGCTCACCGAACAGTTCCACTTCCGGCAGCATTTGCAGCCCCATGAAATGGAAACTGGAGAACAGGCTCTCCGTCAGCAACGGCGCCAGATCACCGAGAGACAGCATTTCATTGACCTGCAACACCGCCCAGTCGCCTTCGACAAAGGATTCGAGCTGAATCAGGGTGCTGCGGATACGGAAGAATTTCACCGCCAGTTCAATGGCGTCCCCCAGGGTTTCGCTGCTCATCGCCGCATAGCCAAGGAAACCGTGGGAAGACAACGGCGTCGCCGCTCCCAGCTCCCACCCGAGCCAGGGCTCGTTGGTCAGCATCACGGCGCGCCGGGCCACCCGCCGCAACAGCGTCGCCGACACCCGTGATTTCGCCTCGCGCCAGCATCCCCGGCGAACACCGGTTCCGTCCAGCAGCTGCTCTTCGCTGAATCCGCGTTTCTTCATCACCTCCATGAAGGGAATCAGATACTCCGCGGACACCGCGTACTCTTCGGGATTCATTTTTAGAATTGTCATCTTGCCGTTCCCGTCTTGATCTCTTGCATTGGCCTGAAATGACAGGCCTACACACCATACCCAGCCCTCTCCCCGGCCGGCATTGCCCCTGAAGCCCGCCGGGCGGGCACCTGCGGTCAACCGTGACGCCCCTCTTTCCACCTCTCCGGCAGCAGGCGTACTCTGTAAAACTCCCCTGGCACGCATAAAGGAGAACACCATGTCGACACTGAGCGGCAAAACCCTGTTCATCACCGGCGCCAGCCGTGGCATTGGCAAGGCCATAGGCCTGCGCGCCGCCCGCGACGGTGCCAATATCGTGTTGTTTTCGAAAACCGCCGAACCCCACCCAAAGCTGCCCGGCACGCTTTATACCGCCGCAGAGGAAATGCAGGAGGCCGGCGGCAAGACCCTGGTGTGCGTGGGGGACATTCGCCACGAGGAAGATGTGGCGGACGCGGTACAACAAGCGGAGGAAACGTTTGGCGGCCTGGACATTCTGGTCAATAACGCCAGCGCCATTTCGCTCACTTCCACCGAAAGCACCAGCATGAAGTCCTATGATCTGATGCATCAGGTCAACGCCCGCGGCACCTTCCTCGCCAGCCGGTTGTGCCTGCCACTGCTGCGCCAGGCGGAGAATCCTCACATTCTGATGTTGTCACCGCCGCTGAATCTGAACCCGGCCTGGTTCGGTCGCCACCTGGCCTACACCATGGCCAAGTACGGCATGAGCATGTGCGTGCTGGGCCTGGCGGATGAGTACCGGAACCGGGTGGGCGTCAACGCACTGTGGCCACGCACCGCCATCAACACCTCCGCGGTACGCAATCTCCTCGGTGGCGAGCAGTCGGTGCAGGCATCACGCCAGCCAAGCATCATGGCCGACGCCGCCCACGCCATCCTGGTCCAGCCGGCGAACCAGTGCAGCGGCAACTTCTTTATTGATGATGAGGTCCTGGCGGCGGAAGGCGTGGACCTGGACCGCTACAAGGTGGATCCGTCGCTGAGCGATGATCAGCTGCTGCCGGATTTCTTCCTGGATTCCTGACCGTCACGCCGCCGTCCGCAAGTGCCGGGGTGGCTGGCAAAAACCGTCACATCCTGCCACAGGGCGCGGCGCCGGCTCATCGGGCGCCCGGGGCAAATAACATATCCCTCTGATTTAGAAGGAAATAATCAGAAAGAAGAGGCTGGCACGGTTCTCGCTATTCAATGGAGACGACGATCAGGTGAGACATCATGAGCAAGGTCATACGCCTCGAAGAGCGCGACCCCGAAACCGCCCTGGAAAACCTGAACCGGGTCACCGGTCTGGATTTCCACTGCTGGCCGGAGTCGTTGCTGGAACAAGACCGCAAGACGCCCCGGCCCCAGCCGCGACCGGCCAGCACCAAACCCCGCCGTACCGCGGGCGGCACGGCTTAGTAGTTGGAAATCAGCTTGTCCTGGGGATCCAATGCCATGCCCCGGCGCTGCATGTATAACTCTTCCACCACATAGCGCATGGACGGATCGGACAGGCCCAGGGTCACCTGGATCTGCTCCACGCTGTCACTGAGCCGGAGTTTGACCACCCCGGACAGCAGCGCGCTGCCTTCCCCCTGGACCTCGGCGCAGTCGACCACCACCGCCTGCTCGCCCTTTTCATCCAGGCAACACACACGCAGTTCCACCCGGCCCCGGGCTCCGGTCACCCGCACCCAGGAGGCCACGTTGAATTCCGCTTCCCATTGCCGGGCTCGAGCCGGCCTTCCCCCCGCCCAGATGCGCTCCGGCACCTTGGCAATAAACGCTTCACTCATGGAATCCATCTCGACATTTTATTCTTCAGGCAGTGTACGGACGGTCTGAAATCTCTGCCACGGGCGACTTGGCGGGGCCAGGTTGATACGCATCACAAGGCCGGGCAACAGACGTTGTTTTATTGTCTGACAATCAAAACCTTATCGTGCCTGGCCGCCCCTTACTCTAGGCCCATACTTTGGCGAATCGTTCTCGCCAAACCTTTTTCTCCGACGACGCCGAGGCGTTTGTCGATCCCCAAAAGACCCGCTGACGAGAGGCGATCCATGGGCGAGTTGAAAGAACTGCGTGAAGAACGGGCCAACCTGGTCAACCGTGCCAAAAGCCTGGCCAACACCCTCTATCTGGCCAGCCTGGGTGCTTACAGCAAGGCCAATGAGAAATCCGAGGCGCTCTACGGACACTATCTGTCCGCCGGTGCTCAAGCCTACGGCGACGAGGCCGAAGGCAAATCAAAACTGGCTCTGGCCAGCCGTGGCTTGCTCCTGAGCGCCCGTCAACTGATCGACGAGGCACCGCAAAAACGCCAGGCGCTTTACGAAAACCTGGTTGCCGCCGGCAAAGAAGAGCGCGGCGAGAAAGCGGAAAGCAGCAACGAGTTCGTGTTAGCGGGTGTGGGCGCCGTTTCCACCGTGCGCGAACAGGGCCAGAAGCTGCTGGATGAGCTGGTCAGCGCTGGCGAGAAAGAGCGCGCCTGAATCTGATTTTCTGTCACTTCTCTCCTTACCTGGGGCCGATATCGGCCCCTTTTTTTGCACCAGTCCCCCCCATCGCCTTCCTCGCCGGATTAGAGCACCATGGGAGCCCCGACACCGTCGTGATCCCCTGGAGGACACCGTGGCCAAACGAATCCGCAACCCGCTTGCCGGCGGCGGACGCCTGCTTAAGCTGACGGGCATGACCACCTCCATCGCCACTCGCGTGGCCACTCATCAGGTCAAGAGCTGGTTCCAGGATGACGCTCTGCGAGAGACCAACCGCGAAGCCCTGATGCGCCATATTGGCCGGGAGGTCGCGGTTACATTGGGAGAGATGAAAGGCGCGGTGATGAAAGTGGGACAAATCGCCTCGCAGATGCAAGACATCCTGCCCAAGGAAATCAGTGAGCAATTGGCGGTACTGCAGAACGCTTCCGCGCCAATGCCGTTCCACGTTATCCGGCGGCAATTGGAAACCCACCTGGGCGGCAAACTCGGCGACCATTTCAGCGAGTTTTCCGAAACACCGTTCGCGGCCGCCTCCATCGGCCAGGTCCATGACGCGGTTACCCGGGACGGAGAATCCGTGGTAGTCAAGGTGCAGTATCCGGCCGTGCGCCGTTCCATCGATTCGGATATGCGCCATCTGAAACGCATCCTCAAACTCGGCAGCCTGCTCAAGGTAAATGAAGCTGCTCTGGATGCCGTGTTTCAGGAGATCCGTTCACGACTCAACGAAGAACTGGATTACCATCAGGAAGCGCGCAACTTGAATCTCCTGCGCGAGTTCCATCGTGATCAGCCCTGGCTGGTGATTCCCCGGGTCTACGCTTCCCTGTCCGGTGAGACAGTACTCACCCTGAGCCGTGAAGACGGCATCCCTCTACACCAGGTCAACGACGAGAACGGCTTCGACCAACCGCTGCGCAATCAGTTGGGCGAGCGCTTGTTTGACGCCCTGGCGGCGGAGATTTTTCAGCTGGGCACAGTGCATTGCGATCCTCATCCCGGCAATTTTGCTTTCCGCCGGGATGGCAGCATCGTGATGTACGATTTTGGCGCGGTGAAACAACTGAGCGAAGAGGATATCGAATTGTTCGGCAAGGTGATCAACGCCGCCACCAAAGGGGACTGGCAGCACCTCGATGCCGGCCTGATTGAGCTGGGCGCGCGACGGCCCGACAGTCATCCACCACCGGGGTTCTACGATCGCTGGGTGCCTTTGATATTGAGCGGATTTTCTCCCGAGCCGGTCAACTTCGCCGATGCCCGGGTCCACCTGGATATAGTGGAAACGGTACGCAAGACGCCGCTGTCGGCGCTGCTGACATTTCAGCCCTCTTCCCGGACATTACTGGTGGAGAGAGTGGTGAGCGGGCACTACTGGACCATGAAAGCCCTGGGGGTTCGCTCGGCGTTTTTGCCGCGCCTTCAATCCAGCATGGCGGCATCGAAAGCGGGGTAATCCCTCAGCTTGCCCAAGGTTCTTACCCCGCCTTCCAGATTGCCGCAGAACGACCATTTAGAACGCCGAGCGCAAACCCACGCTGATTCCGGAAATTTCCTCTTCGTCCTTGTCGAAGTAACGCATGTATTCCAGGTTCATTCCCAGGGTATCGGTAAGGTTCACGTCAATGCCCGCGCCATAGGATTGATCCTCGAAACGGCGGCTGTCATCCACTTGATAATTGATGCCCGCCAGGCTCCCCTCGGCCTTCACCGTGCCTTTCATTTTGGTATAGCCGCCGATGATGTAAGGATGCACCGATTCCGCCAGAGGCGCTGACAATTTCACATAAGCGCCATACATGTTGTCCATTTCAAAGTCGACGATACCCCGGGAGTCCTCATCGAATCCCACGCCGCCACGGATTTCCATTCCCAGATAGTCGTTGAACTCATACCCGGCACGGAAAACAGCGGAGTCAATCTTCAGCGTGTCGCTGTCGTACTCCTCGTTTTCGTATTGCATTTGAGTGTAGTTGCCACCGATAAAGGGACCGGCCGCGTAGGCCCCACCCGCGGTGAGCGAGAAAGTAACGGCCACTGCTGTCGCGAATTTCCGGGTCAACATAAGTCACTCCTTACTTGCGAGTTGAACCACTCGGGTTACAACGGTGTGACTTATGCTATCCGGGGGAGTTCGGGAGCGGGGTTAAATGGCGTTAAAAGCGAGCGAAGCAGTTCGCATTTTAAAGTTTCACTTCAACTATTGTGAATTGTTTAGCGCCCGCAACAAGTAATCCACGAAACGACTGAGATCGTTCAGGCTGGCGCAGCGGCGGGCTGCCCGACAGTAAGGTTCGTATTTGGCCATGATGGCATCACCACTGTTCCAGCGTGACGGGTGCTCCGGGTTCAACCAGAACACCTGGCGGGCACGGCGCGAGATTTCCGCCAGATGCTCCTCGCCCGCGGGCAGGTCATTGTTGCGTGCATCTCCCAGAATGATCACTGTGCTGCGCCGGTCGATCTCCCGGCCACAGACTTCCTGGAAGGACTCGAACATGTAGCCATAATCGGTACCGCTGCCAGAAACCCGGTCGAGAATGCGCCCTACCGCCACCTCGGGATTGTACTGACGGAAGTCATCGGTGACTTCGTCGAAGCGGGCGGCGAAGGCAAAGCTGCGTACTTGGGGCAGAACATCGTTCATGGCGTAGAGGAACTGCAACAGAAACCGGGCCGCCTCTCGTACCGATCCGGAGACATCGCAAATCACATACACTTTGCTCTTCAGCTTGCGCCGTTCGCGCCAGTGCAACTGCACCGGCACTGCGTTATAGCGCAGGCTGGAGACCAAAGTGCGGCGGGCATCCATGGCGCCGCGTTTGGCGCGTTTTTGCCGCCGTTGATGCAAAGCGGCAAGGCGGCGCGCCATGCGCCGCACCAGATCCTGAATCTGGTGGTATTCGCGCAGTTCACGAAACGGCGCCGCCCGCATGCTGTGCTCTCTGAGCGCACGACCATGGGCCCGACCGTGCAACTCGAATTGTCGCCGCACATACTGGCTGGCCCGCTCCCGTACCTGCTGGCGCCAATCCCGCAACTGCTCCGCCCGGTTCTGATCCCGACGGCGCGGTGACGCCGCCAAACGCAGAATATCGTCGTCCACCGACCCCATTCCCATGTTCATCACCAACTGCCGGGCGAACAATCCCTGCTGGGTGATCACTTGCATGGCGGTAAAATCCTGCTGGGCGGCGGCCTCGGCAAGACTCTGAGTCAATTGCTCCGGCGACTGGGCAATCAGATTGGCGGTGGCTTCCGAGAGGTCCCCGGTGTCCACATCGGTGGTGTCGGGCAAAGCCCCCACCTCGGCGTCTTCATCGCCGTCCGCTTCAATGGATTCGAAGTGGAAAAAATCATCGAAGCACTGATCAAAGCGGGCCCGGTCCACCTGAGCCTTGACCAGAGTTTGCGCCAGCGTTTCCCGGAACTGTTCGCGTGGGTGATAACCGATCAGCGCCGCGGCCCGCAGCGCTTCTTCCACTTCCACCGGAGAAATACGAATCTGCGCCCCGCGCAGGGCGCGCACGAACTCATGCAAGCGACGATCGGCCATGGGTCGACCCTCAACCCGCGCGTTGTTTGCTGAACCAGTGCGGCAGCAGGCCACGCGCCAACGTCACGTCCTGCTCGTTCTTGAGGATCAGGGTCAGCGTCTGCTCAACCAGCTCCGGCTCGAGGCTGTCGGCGTGCAACAACACCAGGGCCCGGGCCCAGTCCAGGGTTTCGGAGATGGCCGGCAGTTTCTTCATGTCCTGCTCGCGCAGATGCTGAATGAAACTCACCAGTTGCTCACGCAGCCGATCACCAAGTTCCGGCACCCGCTCGGCGACAATTCGCCGCTCCAGATCCGGTTCCGGATAGGGGATGTAAAGGTGCAGGCAGCGACGTTTGAGCGCGTCGGACAGCTCACGCTGATCGTTACTGGTGAGAAATACCAGGGGACGATGGCGGGCACGCACCGTACCCAGTTCCGGGATGGAAATCTGAAAATCGGAGAGCAGCTCCAGCAGGAAGGCCTCGAATTCCTGATCCGCCTTGTCGATCTCGTCGATCAACAGCACCACCGGTTCCTCCGCGCGCAGCGCCCGCAACAGCGGCCGTGGCTCCAGGAACGTATCGCTGTAGAAAGCGTCCCCCAGGTCCCCGAGACGCGCCATGCCCTGTTCCAGGTTCTCCGTGTCGGACAGCAAGGAACTGAGCTTGTCGCGCAGTAATTGCGTATAGAGCAACTGCTTGCCGTATTTCCACTCGTACAGGGCGCGACTCTCATCCAACCCTTCGTAGCATTGCAAGCGGATCAGCGGCGCTTCCAGAAAGGCGGCGGCGGATTTGGCCAGCTCGGTTTTGCCCACCCCCGGCGGGCCTTCCACCAGAATCGGCTTTTGCAATTGAGCGGCCAGATAGACCGCCAGCGCGGTGCGTTGATCGCATATGTAGCCCTGGCGGGCAAAACTGGCGATCACGTCATCCACGGAATCGATACGGGTCTTCATGAGCGTTTGTTCTCGGTTATCCACGTCCGGTTCCCCCAGTGTAGGGGATTCACCGACAGGGTCTCAGGAAGGAATGGACGCCGCCATGGCCGAAACCGACATACCGCCTCAATGCAGGACGGTATCGTCTCCCAATACCATGTCGAGGCGTGGCGGGGTGTCCTCGATCTCATCCTCCTCTTCACCGGTGACGTCGAAACGCAATGAATGCACTTCACCGTCGATCATGTCGGGGATACGGTCGAGAAAATCATCCAGGTGGTCGGAATCGAAGTGGCGCTCGAGGGCATCCAGATTGCGCCATTGCTGCCATAACATGATGATCCGGGGGGAATCAGCCTGTACGTAGACTTCGTATGAAACGCAGCCTTCCTCCAGGCGCGCTTCGCGGGCCAGGGTCTGAATCAGTGCCAAGGCGTCATCCCGCAGATCATCCCGCACCGGAATGAGCCCTTTGACGATTACCATTGTGCTCCAGGGGATAGATTGGGAAAGAAGCGTATTGTAGCACAAATCGCGCCGGCCCGCTGATGGCGCCGCATCGGGCCGCCGGGTGACGGCTAGAGGCGCTCGCCCTGAGCCCAGCGGCGCCCTCCCAGAGCCAGGATCGCCAGTTGCTCCACCGCGTTGGCAGCCAATTCCTCACGCCGCGCCGGGGAGACGTCGAGCATCGCCACGCCAAGCCCAAACATCAGCGATACCGCCGCTTCCGCTTCGCGCTCGGCGGGCACCGCCGGGCGCCCCAGGGCCGCCACCACGGAACGAATATCCTCGGCCAGTTCATCCACCAGCAACTGCAGCTCACTGTGAATACGCGCCCGATAGCGCCGGCTGCGTCCGAGCCGTTGTTGCAGCAACAGCCGAAACTCCCCTTCATTGGACAGAATGAAACGGCCGAAGCGCCCCACCAACTCCTGGATCGCCTGGCGCGGCCCGATCTCAATCATGCTGCGGCGCCCTTCCGACATGGCGACACGCAACCGAAAGCAGGCTTCGTCAATCAATGCCAGCCCCAACGCTTCCATGTCGGAAAAATGGTTGTACAGGGACGTGGCGGCCAGGCCAGCTTCGCGGGCCACCTCGCGCAATCCCAGACTGTCCAGGCCCCGCCCTCCGGCCATCAGTTGCCGGGCGGCGCCCAGAATCCGTTCGCGGGTTTCCTTTTTCTGCTTCTGTCGCAGGGTTTCCGTCATTTTCAACAAACAACTGTTAGTTATTGATTACCCCTATATAGCCATAAAAGGCAGGCTTCTTGCAACAGCCGGGGGCAGATGTTGACATCCAGATATAATGATCACAAAATAACGAACAGTTGTTAGTTGTAAAAGCGAAGCTGGCTCGTGCTGGCATCGCCCGGGCAAGGGGCGCATCATCGATCAGGTGCCCGGCAGGATCATAAACAGGCTCTACAACACATCGTGCGTGCTAACGAGGGATTGACCGCCATGAACTATTTCGTCACAGGGGCCACCGGTTTCATCGGCCGCTTTCTGGTTGCCCGGCTTCTGAAACGGGAAGACAGCCGGGTCTTCGCCCTGGTTCGCCCAGGCTCCGAATACAAACTGGAGGCTCTGCGGCGACGACTGGGCGTGGAAGAACGGCGTCTGGTGCCGATTACCGGCGATCTGACGAGAAAGAGCCTGGGCCTGAGCAAGCGGGACCTGGATGACCTGGCCGGCCAGATCGACCACTTCTTCCATCTCGCGGCGATCTACGATCTCAATGCCGACGAGAACACCCAGCGTTACACCAATATCGAAGGCACCCGCCAAACCCTGAAACTGGCGGAACAGCTGCAGGCCGGCTGTTTCCATCATGTTTCCTCGGTGGCCGCCGGCGGACTCTATCCCGGCACCTTCACCGAGGACATGTTCGAAGAGGCCTCCGGCCTGGACAATCCCTACCTGCTGACCAAGCACGAATCGGAAGCCCTGGTACGCCAGGAGAGCCGGATCCCCTGGCGCATTTACCGGCCGTCTCTGGTAGTGGGCCATTCCCAGACTGGGGAAATGGACAAAATCGACGGCCCGTACTACTTCTTCAAACTGATCCAGAAGCTCAAGGATTATCTGCCCAACTGGTTCCCGCTGGTGGGCGTGGAAAGCGGCCATTTCAATATCGTGCCGGTGGACTTCGTCGCCAGTGCCCTGGATCACATCGCCCATCTGCCGGAGGGGAACGGCCAGTGTTTTCACCTGACCGCCGAGCGCAGCTATAACTTCAGCGAGGTGATGGATATCATCGCCGGCGCCGCCCAGGCGCCACGTATGCCGGTGCGCCTGGATAACCGCGTCTTCAATGCGGTCCCTGGTTTCGTCAAAAAAGGCGTCAACGCGCTGACCCCGAAAGCACTGATCAACCAGCTGCTGGAAAGTCTGGACATCCCGCCCACCATTGTTCAGTTCCTGGCATTCCCGACTCAGTACGACAACCAACGGGCCAGGGCCGCTCTGGAAGGCAGCGGCATTGGCGTGCCGGATCTGGAAAGCTACATCCAGCAGCTGTGGGACTTCTGGGAAAACCACCTGGACCCCGAGCGGGATCAGCGCAAGGACGAATTGCAGCCGCTGCCGTCATTGCCGGACAAGGTGGAAGACAAGATCGTGCTGATCACCGGTGCCACTTCCGGGATCGGCAAAGCCTCGGCGCTGAAGCTGGCCCGCGCCGGCGCCACCGTGCTGGTGGTGGCCCGCACTCCGGAGAAACTGGAAGAGACCCTGCACGAGATCAAGCAGGTGGGCGGCATCGCCCGGGCCTACCGTTGCGATGTCTCGAAGCTGGAATCCGTGGATGATCTGGTGAAGGAGGTTCTGGCGGATTACGGCCGGGTCGACATCCTGGTGAACAACGCCGGCCATTCCATCCGCCGCTCGGTGGTCAACTCGGTCTATCGCTTCCACGATTTCGAACGCACCATGCAATTGAACTACTTCGGCTCATTGCGGCTGATCATGCGTCTGTTGCCGAGCATGCTCGAACAGGGCAGCGGACACGTCATCAATATTTCCAGCATCGGCGTTCTGACCAACGCACCGCGCTTCTCCGCCTATGTGGCGTCCAAGGCCGCGCTGGATTCGTTCACCCGTTGCGCCGCCAGCGAGCTGGCTCACCAGGGCATCCGCTTCACCACCATCAATATGCCGCTGGTGCGCACGCCGATGATCGCGCCCACCAAGCTGTACAATCACGTGCCAACCATCAGCCCCAGCCAGGCGGCGGATATGATCTGCGACGCCATCGTGCGTCAACCCAAGCGGATCGCCACCAGTCTCGGCATCCTCGGCCAGGTGATGCATTTCATTACCCCCCGGGCCACGGAAACGATCATGAACACCGGCTACAAATTGTTCTCCGACTCCGCCGCGGCGGTGGGGCGGCGCGAGCGCACGCCGAAACGGATCAGCCGCGAGCAGGCGGCCTTCTCGCGGCTGTTCAAGGGGATTCACTGGTAGAGAGTTCTCTCAGACCCGTGCCCCGATGGAGACATTCTTTTCCGCCCGCGCAGCACCATTAAAAAAGGCCCCGCCGTGGGGCCTTGAAAAACCGGATATACCGGAAGCATACGCAGCGGGGCTTGCGCCCCGGAGAGAATAGTCGCCGATCCGCGCCTGGACGCCCTTGATACAGATCAGGGTTCGGGGTGATCCACTCCGGGTGGGGCCGCCTCCGCCAGAAACGCCAGCATCTCCCGATTCACTTCCGCCGCCTGCTCCATCTGGATCCAGTGCCCGCACTGGTCCAGTACCACGGTATTCAGATTCGGCACATAGTCCGGCATGCGTGCCAGAGCCTTCTGACTGAACATCAATACCGGGTCTTGCATGCCACCGAGAAACAGCACCGGCGCCGGGATCGTCCAGTTGTCGTCAGCGCGGCTTTCTTCCCAGGACGCATCCATGGCCCGATACCAGTTGAGCGCACCGGTAAACCCGGTCTTCTCGAAACGGGCCACGTAGTAATCCAGGTCTTCCTCACGCATCCAGCGCGAGGGCCGAGCCGGCACGCGCATGGAATCCAGCACGCCGCTGTCGTCCGGCGCCACCTGGAAGTTGGCCATGCCTTCGGCGGAAAGATTGTGAAACAGAGCCCGCAGGCTATAGCGAACGTCCTCTCCAAGCTCCCGCTCCGGCACTTCGGCTTGCTGAAAATAGAGCATATAAAAGAAATGATCTCCGAACAGCTCCCGCATCGCCTCGGTGGGCGCACGCGGCGAGGGGCCGCCGTAGGGGACCGACAATCCCACTACCGCCGTCACTCGCTCCGGATAGGTCCTGGCCACTTCCCATGCCAGCGCGCATCCCCAATCATGCCCCACCAGCACCGCCCGCTCAGCACCGAGGGCGTCGATCAAGGCCACCACATCCCCGGCCAACCGGGACAGTCGGCAGTCCTCCACCGTCGCCGCTCCACGAGTTTCGCCGTAGCCGCGCAAATCCGGCGCCACGGCGTGGTATCCGGACTGAGCCAGCACCGGCAACTGGTAGCGCCACGAGGCCCAGCATTCCGGGAAGCCGTGCAAACACAACACCAAAGGGGCGCCCTTGACGCCCGCTTCGGCAATGAACATATCCAGACCGTTGGCGGGCACGCGCCGCTCTTGTATAAATCCCATCGTGATTTCCTGGAACCCGCTTTTCCCGGGACAATAAACCCGAACTACCCGGCTACCGGATGCGTAACGCATCCGACACCGAAGCCCGTCATGCTGGTTGGGTGGAAACGAGGCCCATTCCATGGTTCCCTAACCTGCGTCATTCTGGCAATGTGACACCGGAGCCACAACCTGGCAAGCCGCTGGCGGAGACACACACCGATCCATTCCTCCGCGGAGCGGCCATTCGGGTAGAATAGCAATCCGGTGTCGACGGCACCCTTGCCGGGCATGAGCCATCCCCGGCAAGGGTGCGGCGATACCGCCGGTCAAGCTTCAGCAAAGACGGGCACTAGCAAAACGGGCTCTAGGAACAGCAGCGTGGACGATCCTTCAAGACAACAACCGCAACAAAAGAAGCACCGGTTCCGCCGGCTGTTGCGCCCTTATCTGCCCGCCTACTTCCCGGTGGCGTGGAAGATGGGTCTGTCGATCTCCGCCATGATTCTTTTGGGCATGGCCGTTCTCGGCACCCTCCTGCTGAACAATCAGCTTGAACGTATGCGCCAACAGGCGGACAGCTTCGGTGGCGCCATCGCCTCCCAATTGGCGCATACCGCCCGCGAACCCTTGCTGGCCGAGGATCGCTTCCTGCTCAAGGTGCACATCAACAATCTGGTCCGTAGTGACAATATTTACGGCGCCACCTTGTTTGACCGGAACGGTGGCCTGATCGACGAAGCGGGGGTACAGCCGGCCCAGCGCGGACCATTGAGCGAAGCGGGCATCAGCCGTTGGACCATGGCTGGCTCGCCCATGAGCACCTATATTTCCCCGGTAACGGTGAACGATACCCAGGTCGGAGCGGTGGCGATCACTCTCTCCGATCAACCTATCGCCCTGGCCCAGAAAGAAGTCCGGACCGCCATGATCACCGCCACCGTGATCATGGGGCTGATCGCCATCATCGCTTCTTTCGTGATCAGCCGCCGGCTGTCCCAACCGATCCGCGATCTGCTGGCCGCCACCAGCGCCATGCGGCGCGGCGACTTGCAGTTCCGTATTCGTGAACGCCGCAATGACGAGATCGGTCTGCTGATCGAAGCCTACAACAGCATGGCCCACAGCATGCTGGAGAAAGATCAGGTGGAAAGGGTACTGCAGCGTTTCGTCAGTCCTTCGGTGGCGAAAAGCATGATGGCCGACCTGGATCAGGTCACCCTCGGCGGGCGCGACGTCAACGCCACCGTGGTGTTCGCCGATATCGTCGGCTTCACCCGGTTGTCGGAAAGCCTGGCGCCGGAAGCGGTGGCCCATATGCTCAACGTTTACTTTGATGCCGTCGCCTGGGCGGCGGATTCCTATCGCGGCACCATCGACAAGTACATGGGCGACTGCGCCATGATCGTGTTCGGGGTGCCGGAAGAGGATCCCGAGCACTTGTTCCATGGCCTCTGCTGCGCGGTGATGATCCAGCGCCTGATCCAGCGCCTCAATGAACATCGGCAGGCCCGCGGCCTGACTACCGTGGAATTCCGCATCGGTATCAATTCCGGCGCCATGCTGGCCGGTAACCTGGGCTCCCGCGATCGCATGCAATATACCGTGGTCGGCGATACCGTGAATCTGGCATCACGGCTTTCCAATATGGCCGCCGCCGGCGAAATCATCGCCGCCGCCGCCGTGTTCAAGGACGCCAACATTGCCCCTCGGGTACGGGCGCTGGAATACGGTTCAATGCGCGTTCGCGGCCGGCAGGAGCCGGTCAGCACCTACCGGGTCAATGGCGTGCACGCCTTGTCCGAGACCCTGATGGAGCAACGGATCGCCCAGTTCCTGACCCGTCTCAACACGGACGGCCACCGTGCATCGTCCTGATTCAGCGCGCCGCCCCTCTCTTCTTTTATTGGCCGGACTGGTCGCCCTGAGCGCATGCCAGACCACGCCACCACCACCGGAGGTTACCCGGAAGTCGTTGCAACAGTCGCTCCATGAACACCGTTATCGGGAAGCGCTGACCATGCTGGATGCGCGCCTGTTGCAAGACCCGGATCAGCCGGAACTGAGCCAACAGCGTGAAGACATCATCCAGGCGAGCCGCGAATACCGAGAGCAAACCCTGGCGGAAGCGCAGCGTCTGGCCGGGCAAGAGCAATGGCGTGACGCCCAGGGACTGCTGGAGTCCACTGGCGGCCATTTGATCCATCCCGGCCCGCTGGTGGCCTTGCGCGAATCACTGCACCAGCAGGAAGCCCGGCGCCTGCGGCAACGCCTTTCCGAATGGTGGCAAGCCCAGGCCCGCGCGCTGTTGGACAGTGCCACTCTGGACAGCGCGCTCACCGGCTACACCCTGCCGGAGGCGGGACAAACCCTTGAACTTCGCCAGGCCATGAAAGCCGATTTGACCGAGCGGCTCACCGAGGTGGGTAACGCGTACGCCGAGCAAGGCGACTGGTCACGGGCGCAACGGGCCTTGCATCTGGCGCATCAGTTGCAGCCGGATCAACCCGCGCCTGAGGCCCTGGGTCAGGCGCAACAGGTATTGGCCCGGGCACGCCAAAGGGCCGAGCAGCAACAGACTCAACGCCAACGGGAACGCTCTGAGTCGTTGATGACGGCCTACCGCGAGAGCGGCTCCCTGAAGGACCTGCTGGCGATACGGGAGTACCTGCGGTCCGCCCCCAACAACCATCTCACCGCTTTACGCGACGAGGTGGAGACGCTTTGCCGTGAACGCTACACCAAGGATATGGCCACCGGGGATGCCCTCTACGCCCGTGGTGAATACCAAGCCGCGTACGCCATCTGGCAGGAACTCAAGCCCCTTGCACCCGACAACGTGGAGCTCAACAAGAAACTGGAAAGAACCCGGCGGGTCCTCAACAATCTGCGGGCCCTGGACGCCACCTCATCGGAATAGCCCGCGCCTCTCTCGTCTGAACAAGCGCCAACTCACCGAAAAGCTCTGAAAGGAAGGAGAGGAAGCGGCTGGGACTCCAACCGCTTCCAGAGGGGGTTATTGTTCGTCGCCGGACTTGTTGTTCTGCGCCGCCGAGCCCTGTTCGGCGTTGATCACCGGTCCGGAGGCCGGCGGCACCACACTCTCATCGGCGCTGCGCTGCTGCTCACGCTCATAGGCCCGGCGATAGTCGTCGGAGGTGCTGGTACGGCCATTGAACAGGCGATCGACCCGGGTAGGCAGCGGGTTCTTCACTTCCTGTACCAACTCGCCATTCTCATCGACGCTGAACTGCATGGCAGTGATCCCCATGTACTTGTCGCGCGTCATCTCCACCAGACGTTCATTGCTTTCCAGGATGGTCGGTTTGATGAAGACCATCAGATTGCGTTTCACATGGGTCTCGCTGGTGGAGCGGAACAACACGCCCAGGAGCGGAATATCCCCTAGTAACGGCACCTTGCGCACCGTCTTCTGCACATCATCGCTGATCAAACCGCCCAGGGCGATGGTCTGGCCGTCATCCGCCAGCACCGTGGTGGTCAACTGGCGTTTGGTGGTGATGATATCGGAGGCGGAGGAATCATCCTTCACCGCGGAGGTTTCCTGGTCCAGTTCCAGCCGGATGGTATCCATACCCGCCAGATGCGGAGTTACTTTCAGGGTCAGCCCCACGTCTTCCCGCTGGATGGTGGTGAACGGGTTGGCGGTGGTGGAACTGGAGGAAGTGGACTGCCCGGTAATGAACGGCACGTTCTCCCCCACGATGATGGAGGCTTCCTGATTATCCAGTGTCAGGATGCTGGGCGTGGACAACAGGTTGGTATTGGTGGTGCTGGCCAGGGCCTGAACCAGTGCGCCCCAACGCAGGTTGCCATCCGCATCGGTTTCGCCGAAACCGGCGGCGATACCGTCGCCCAGCGTCAGATTGGTGGGATCGTCGGTAAGCATGGCCTGAATCAGCCCTTGCACGCTCAGCCCCTGACCGGAGAAATTGACCCCGCCATAGCCGCCGCTGCTGCTGCCGGCCAGATACTGAAAGCCCAGGCTGTCCGCCTTGTCGCCGGTGACTTCGACAATCGCCGCCTCAATCAGGATCTGGGTGCGGCGCACGTCCAACTGACTGATCACCGATTGCAGTTCGTTCATCATTTCCGGCTCGGCTCGAACCACCAGAGCGTTGAGTGACGCATCCGCCTGGATCGACACCTTGTTGTCGCCAGTGCCGGCCACGGCGGCACCACTGGCACCGCCCGCGGCGCCGGAGCCTTCCCCGCCCTTGCGCACCGCCGCCGCCCCCTGGGCGAAATTCATCAGCAGTTCGGCCATATCCTCGGCATCACCGTGGCTCAAGCGAATCACCTGAACCCGGCTGGAGGCGGAAGACGGCGTATCCAATCGAGTAATCAATGGCAGCAAACGCGCCCGGGTGGCCCGATCACCTTTCAGGATCAGGCGGTTGGTGCGCTCATCAGCCACCACCGTGGCGGACTCCGTTCTCGGCGCACGGCGATTGCCCCCGGCCGCCTGCGTGCTACTGACCAGTTGATCGAGTAACGACACCATGTTGCCGGCGAAAGCGTGCCGCAGTTGAACAATTTCCACCTCCTCGCTTTCGGTATTGTCGAGGTGGTGAATGATGGCGCGCAGGCGCTGAATGTTGTCCGCGTGGTCGCTGATAATCAGAGCGTTGGCGGAGCCCACCGCCGCCAGGTGGCCGTACTGGGGCACCAGGGGCCGCAGTACCGGCACCAACTCCTCCACCGGAGAGTTCTGCACCGCGATCACCTGGGTCACCAGTTCCTCACCGCCGGCCTCGTTGGCCTCGGTCATCGGCAAGTTACTTTGCTTGGCGGTGGTGTTGGTGACGATCTTGACCACATCACCGGAAGGCACCGCGGCGTAACCGTGCACCTGCAATACCGACAGGAACAGTTCGTAGACCTCGGCGGACGTCAGCGGCTGATTGGATATTACCGTCACGTCCCGGGCCCGGACCCGCGGGTCGACCACGAAATTCTTGCCGGTCATCTCCGCCACCTGGCTGATAAACGCCTGTATATCCGCATTGCGAATATTGACGGTCCATGTCTTGCCATCGGCATTCTGCACCACCTGGTCCTGGCCGGCGCGCTGCGCGTGGGCCGGCAGGCTCACGGACACAACAAGGACAGCCAGGATGCTGCCTAGGGCCGGTGCCAGGAGCCTCTTGGCAGAAACTCCGCGGTGCTGTTTCAGGGGCTCCATAAAGGTCTCGCTACGGTGGATAACTCACGGTGAATTCCTGATCGCCACGCTGTACCACGATGGTGGCGCTCTGGGACTCCTGGAACGACTGCAACGCCGCCAGGTCATTTTCCTCGGTGCCCAGGGGGTACCCGTTCACCGACAAAATCACATCGCCCTGATTCAGGCCGACCTGCTCAATCAGTTGTTTTGGCGCGGAAGAGCCCAGCGAATACCCCTGACTCTCGCCACCGGCGACGGCCTTGAGTCCGAGCTGGCGAATCAGGGTGGTGCGCTGCTGGCCAAGGTCCGCCTCAGTGGACGATGGCGTCTCCTGGGATCGTCTTGGCGGAGGAGGAGGTGCCGGCCGCGACGATACCGAAACCCCGCCGAGCGCGGCCAGCTCGCTCAGGCGCAGGGTTTCCAGCTGCCCCACGCGTTTGAGAATGATACGGTCGGCGTAAATTTCCTCGACGGTGGCATTGCCGGGCAGGGCATCGCCGATGCGGTACAGTTCGGCATCGCCGCCGCTTTCAGCAACGATGGCGGAAGACTGGCTGCGATCCAGACTGCGAAAAACACCAAGCAATTGCAGTTTAAGGCGGGTATCCGGAGCATCGACGGGCTTGTCGCTGGCTTCCTCCTGCCCCTGGTACACCCCGAACAGGTTCCAGGATTCCATTTCCGACGGGGAGATACCACGACGCTCCCCGCCCGGCCCGGAGGCGGACACGGTACGCAGCCCTGATTCCGGTACCGGGTCATTGGGACCGTAACTCAGCAGCCAGACGGTCTGCGCGATCAGGTAGGCGAGCCCCACCAGCAACAGCAACATCACCGCCAAACGAAGCGGAGGCTGCCATTGCTGCGCGTTTCCCCTTTGGGCCCACTGAATCATAAAAGCGTCACTTCCCGTTATCGTTATACCAACCGCCACCGATATGCGCCGTTTTCGTACCGGAACCGACGCTCCTGGGCTGGCTGGATGTCCTTGTTCACCCGGGCCTGCCCCATCAACACACGTTCACGCGTGCCGACATCGACCGACCCTACAGCGGACACATTACCGTAATATAAAAAATGCGGTTTTTTTTCCAGTGCTATATTTCAGCGTCCCGGCAGGAACGGCTGACTCATCTGGAACACCACATCGGAGGGATCCCCCCCCTGGCTGACCCCGAGCAATTGGGGCCACGCCCTGAATACTTGTACGTTCAGTTTTTGTTCCGCCACCCGCGCGGCGAACACTTGCTTCTGCTCGGGATCCGTCACCACCAGCGCCGGACCGGCCTCCAGCATACTCAGACGTCCCTGAAGAGGCGGTACCGGCGCGGATTCACCACGCCCCCAGCCAACCGTGCCCCCACTGTAATCAAGGGTACCTTTGGCATCGACCACGGCATCATCGGCGAGTTCCAGGGCAATCAGTGTCATCCGCACCGTGCCATCGGCCTGGCCCTGGGGAATGTAGCGGCTCACCATCGCCACCGGCACACTGGCGCGCCACTGCTCCAGGCGCCAGTCGCCCCAGGCAGCGCCCAACCAGCCTTGCACATCCAAATCGTTGGATACCATGGCCAGATCAAGCCCCGGCGTCAATCCGTGCCAATTGACCTCCCAGCGCACCCGCCCCTGTTGATCGCGCCAACTGACCGCCGCGGAGCCGCTCCACCAGCGGCCCCGGGCATCGGCCAGGGTCAGCGGAGCCCCGCCCGGACGCAGTTGCGGAATACGCTCCACCAGCACCGCCGCGGGCATCAACACGATGAGAAACAGGATCAGGCTGACAACAAACACCGCCCCCAAGGCGAAACCACGACGCATCATTTCGATCCAACATCCGACATCCTGCCAGGCACACGATGGTGCTGACACAGACGTTTATTTTCCATGGCATCCATGGTCATGAATCCACTACCCCAATGAACTTGCCTGGCCGAATCCCGACGGACCGGCTGGTACGACCGCGCCACTAACGAAGCCGAAACGCTAACTGTACCTCAATCCGGAGCCTGCTAGCACCTGATCAAATACGGCCGGTGCCGCGCGGCAGGCAAGACGGCGCGATTTCACAAGAAGGGGCGCCAGGGTGGGCCATCACAATGACACGCTCATGACGGCCCGCCCCGGGGCGGGATGACGGGGAATCAGCGGTAGCCGGCACCAGGCACAAGGTCGGGTACCAGCGATTGGCGGACACGCCGGTTCTCGGCGCGCCTTGTCATGTCACAGGCGGCGGCGCTCCTCCATGGTCAACTCGCGGCGCTGCTGCGGACTCAGGTCACCATCACCGATCACACGGATCGCGCTGTTCGGATTGTAGCTCAGTGGTGGTGCCGGTACCGGCGACGGCCGGGGTTGCGGTTCCAGCCGTTCCTGGCCGTAACCGAGAATCTCCACGGAGATCACCGAGGGCGGCCGCCGCGGAGTCCGGCGTGTCACCTCTTCCGCCGCTCGCTGGGCGCTGCCAGCGGCCTGACTGGCGGCGGTAAGCGCGCCCACGTTCACCGAGATCACCGGTGGCAAACCGGAGGACTCGCCCCCGACCTCGATGTTGTCCACATTGACCACGCGATAGGCCGCCACGTTCAGATTGCCGGCCACGCGGATTCCCGCATCGCCGGCGTTGACGGTACCCTTGGGAGCGATCAGGTCGACATCGCCATCACCGACGGTGCCGATGCCACTGCCACTCATGTCCGGCCGTTCCCGCATGATGGTATTGGCGTCAGCGTCGGTGACCACTTCCGGCGCCGAGGGCAAGCGTACCGTCTTGGCGCCACGCCCGGCATCAATATCCCCTTCCGTGGCCCAGATGATCTGATCGCTGCCCTGGCGGGACTGATCCGCCACGAAGGACAACAGACGGGAGCGGTTGACCACCACGTCGTCGTGGGCAAACACATTGATGTGGCCGCTGCCCAGCGTGACCAACCCTTCCCCATCCGGCACGGTGACACCCAGAGCAGCAACCTGCAGACCACCACCTGGTGTGAGCACATTGATATCGCCACCGGACATGGTGCGCACGGTCAGACTGTTGGCGGCCACATCACCGTCCCATTCGCTGCCGGGAAACAGGGTTTTGATGGCGGCATAGCCGCGGTTATAGCCCCCGTTTAACGGCTGATCATCAACGCCGGGTACATTCTGATCGCGACCGGCTTCCCTCAGTTCCAGCAGGAAGATGCGCTGCAGGAACGCATTGCGAGCCAATTCCGGCAAGCCCTGGAAACGTTCCCAGGCCGCCATCGGCGCCAGGGTCTCGCCGGTCACCTCCCGGACATAGGACACCAGACCGCGCTGCACCACCTTCTCATGATCGCCACGGACCTCGGTGCGCTCCAGCCAGTACAGCGGCACCCGTGTGCCGTCATCCAGGGTGGCGGTAAGGTAGTCCGGCATCTCCGCCATCCGCTCCGGGTCCAGGTAGGCATCGAGGAAGGCTTCATAACGAGGCTCACCGCGCAGACCGGCCATCAGCGTCACTGACGCGCCCTGCTCCGGCAAGCCACGCACTTCACTGTCCGGGATCGGACGATTGTTATAGTCATAGGCACGATTGCCCTGGGTGATGAGAGCGATGCGATCAGCGTAAATATCCCGTCCCGCCGACAACAACAGCGCACCCGGCCCTTCCTGTATCACCTGATTACGCCAGTTTGAAGCGGACGTGGCGACGATGTCGTTGCCGGCATCGATCCAGGTGGTGTCGGTGGCGTGCAGGTTGCGTCCATAGAGCGAGATAGCACGGATGTCGGTACCGGCACGGGCCCACAGCGCTTCGGAGGCAAACACGTCCAGATTCTGGATCGAGCCCCCGGCCGCGTAAATCAGACTCGGCTGATCATCACCGATCATCGGCAGAACATCGGGGTTGCCCAATTCCTGGTAATAGCCATCGTGGGTGCCGCTCAGATAACCGTTGTATTGGTTGCGCAGGACCGCATCCAGGTTGATCTGCAACGGGTAGCCGTCACCGCCCACCGGCAGGTAGGGATTGGGCATCATTTCCGGCGTGGCGCGCGCCATGACCACTGAAGAGTCGTTGTTGCCCCGGTTCGGATTGGTGGACGTGATGTCGCCTGCCGCCAGCAGCCGGAAATCGCTTTGCCGGGCCGGCAGCAGCCACATCAAGTCGTGCAGGTGAATGTCACCGTTCAGGGCCGCCACCCGGGTCATCGCCGGGTAACGGTTGGCGCCTATTCCCACCAATTCGACATCCGGGTACGACGCGTGCCCCAGGGTCACATCGCGGAAAATGAACTCGCCCTGATTGACCAGAGTGACGTCGCCGCCCACGGAGACCAGATCCAGGCTGGTGCGATCGGTATAGCCGGACATATAGGCGCCGAAGTCTTCGCGGGATTCGGTAATGCCCCGGTAATCTCGCACCAACAGCGGATCCACCACGCTTTGCAGGCGCAGATCGGAGCTGGTCCGCACGATCAACTGTGAATCCCCCAAGGACACAACCGGCGCCAGATCATAGCTTTTCTGGGGACGATCATCGGTGTAGGACACCGTCACGGAGCGCCCTTCCGCGGTGGTGGCGGCGTTGATGCGCCCCTCTCCTCGAGCCAGATAGTAGTGGCCACCCCGGATTGCTCCGCCGGCTTCCACGGAAAGCGCGCCGCCATTGCGCACTTCCATGAGTTTGCGTTCGTCCGCCGTACGGCCGCCACGCATGCGCATGTTGGTGGTGAGCGCCACCCTCAGGTCATTGAGATCACCGCCGGCGCGGACGCTCAGGTTGCCGCCCCCCAGCGTGCCCAGCCCCTGCTCAAAGGCACCGTAATCCACCCACCAGCTGGGTTGCTCCGGTGCCGACAGGAAGGGCGGTGCCACACCATAATAGAACCCTTCGTTGACGTTGCCCTGCCGCTTGATCCAGTCGACGAAACTCTGGTCCGAGGGCTGCGCCTGGATGCTGCCACCAGCCACCACGGACAGATGCCCCCCTTCGATGCCGTAGCTGGCCCCGTCCCGGGCGGTAGTGAAGTCATCCCATGCGGTGGTGTCCCGGCGTCCGGCGGTATAAATCGCCGAGCCGGCGTCTTCCAGCATCAGGTCACCGGCCACCCGCACGGCGATATCGCCGCTACCGGTGCGGACCATTTTCCCTTGCGCCTCACCGGTGTCCGCATCCACCGTCCCCACGGTCAGGTCGCCGTTGTCTCCGGAGGATCGCAGTGCCAGCCGATCCGCCGAGGTCAGATCGGCCCCGGCAATCAGGTTCAGATCCCAGGACACGTCCGCCAGCTGTTCGCCGGCACGATCGGCACGGCCGAAGCCATCACTGAGGTGGCCGTCAACGATCAGGTCGCCGGCGGCGCGCAGAATCAGGCTGCCGCTTCGGGCTCCGGCAAAGTCATCGTGCAGGTTCCAGTCCATGCCGACACGCAAATCACCGTCACTGTGAATTTCCACACCGGGCATCACCATGAAGTCGTCATTGCCCAGACGCTGGCCGATGGCGCCGGCATTGGCGGCGAAAGCGTTGGCTTCCGTCACCACCAGATCACGTACGGCGCTCACCGAATCACTGTGATAACGTCGCAGCCCCTCGAGCACCGCTTGCCGTGCGCCCACGACTTCGACGTCAAGGTGCTCGACGGCCAGGTCGGTATTGGCGGCATTGCGATCGGCACGCAACCGCACCTTGCCGCGCTCACCACCGGAGACATCGATCACGCCACCCCGCAGATCCAGCACACCGCCCACCGCGTCCAACATCACCCGGCCACTGCCCAGATCCCCGGTGGCGCCGGCCAGCAACACCGCGCCACTCTCCATGGCGATGCCATTGCCGGCGTTGATATTCACCTCACCGCCATAGCGGGCGCGCGCGTCCACGGTGCCGGCGACACGCACCTGCCCGGCATCGGCGGTAACCCGCAGGCTTTCCACCCGGGTTTGACCATCCAGTACCACATCGCCCTGACGAATACGGAATTCCCGGGACCGATTGAAACCGGCCTGGTTGAGACGCTCGCTGAAACCGGCGAAATCCGCCAGCGTATCGATATCCAGAGAAAACGCCCCGGCGCGGCCACTGCCACCGGCCCGGGCATTCATGTCACCGTCCAGCCTGACGCTGCCGCCGTCCGCCGCGGCTACTGTCAGAGTGCCGGCGTCACCGGCCCCCTCGGCACTCAGATCCAGTTGACTGCCCGCGTCGAGACGCACATCGCCTCCCAGGGCGGACAGGCGAATCTCTCCGGCTCCGGCGTCCTCGGCATGATCAAAAAAGTAGCGCGCGGCCCCCGCCACGGAAACCACAGCGCTTTCCGCCAGCACCAGATCGCCACCGGTACTGTGCACCGACACGGATCCGCCTCTGGCGATCACCCGACCGGCGATGTCCACGCTGCGCCCTTCCAGGCTCAGTTGCGCCCCCAGGTGGTTCATCGGCATGTCATCGCCCATGGCGGACGACGCTATCAGCCGCAACCGGCCATCGGTGCCAAGGCTGTGGATGGCGCCACTGGCGCCGGTCACCACCGGTGCATCCAGGGTCAAGGTATTGGTGGCGGCGCGCAGGTCCCCCTCTCCCACCGCGAGCACATAGTCCCGGGCCCGGATATCCACGGTGTCGAAACCGGCCAGGGATTTGTCGCCATCCTCCAGACGCAGCACACCGGCATCCAGGGACAACCGCCCCGTGCCGGAGCCGGACATCACCGGCGTACCACCGCCAGTATTGCGCAAGGCGATGGTATCGGCGCGCAGGCTGATGCCCTGATCGCCATGTCCGACCAGGGCGGCGCCGTCCAGCGTCACCCATTCCAGGCCGGCGGCGTCCAGCGCCACCGAGCGATGGAAGTCAAACGAGGAGTAACTGCGCAGGGTCAGCCGGCGTGATTGAGCGAAGCGCGCCAGACTGTTCTGATCCAGAATCAGACCTTCACCACCACCGCCGAAGCCGATACGGCCGGCGGCCACCGAAAGCTCTTCCCCGGCCAGCCGCGCGGACGCGGCCAAGTTGGTGGTGCGGGTGGCGTCGATCAACAGCGCGGCACCACCGGCCAGGCGCGCGTTGGCGCCGATGTCCACCACCCCCGGGGCATGGGTGTCGACCCCCTCCCGGCGAACCCGGACCGCCGGGCCCGTGGAAACCCGCACCAGCGCCCCCCAATCCCGGGCCGGGGCGACGAAGATATCATCGGCGGCGTCCAGCTCGTCGATGACGCCATCAAAGTTGTCATCCAACTGGCCATCCGGATCCTGGTACTGCGCGGCCTCCCGCGGGCTGACCAGCAAATCTTCCGCACCGCCGCCGGCATCGCCTTCGGCAACGATCACCCCTCCGTCTTCCAGGGTGACGGTGTCGCTGGCGGCGAGAATGATCTCCGGTCCACGCAGAGCCGATTCTTCGTCATTGCGGACCAGAATCTCGCTGGCGGTGACATCAACCCGGACCCCCTGGTCATCGCCACGCCGGGTACCGCCCAGCAACAGGCTGCCGGCACCAAACGCCGACAAATCATCGCTGTCGAGAATCAGATAGCCACCGGCGGTGAGATCGGCCCGGTCCTGCCCGGCGCCGACCACTGCGATTCGGGCGCTGGAAATGTCCACCAGGCCACCGCGCCCCCCCGTATCCGCCTGGGAACGCAGTTCCCCGTCCAGTCGCAGCCTTTGGCCGGCATCGAACACCACCGCACCGCCGTCACGAGGCAGGCGCGGCACCACGATGTCGTTGCCGGTGAGCCGGTAGCGGGTCAGCGCGAACTGCTCCGAGGAGAAGAAGGTGTTGGCCAGGGCTTCATTGTATTCGGTGTATTGGCGCACCACGTCACCGGACATCACCCGCCACACCGACGGGACCTCGTCCTCACCGGGACCATAGCGACGCCCTTCGCGGCCGGCGACAATCACGGAGCCATCCCGCTGGGGCGCCACCTTGCCCTCGCCGCCCAGCCACGGGATATCCGTGGCCTGCACCGCGAAGGCCCCAGGCAGCAACGCATAGCGCGCGGGCAGCAAGGTGTACCAGCCTGCTTCCAGGCCGCCGCCCTGCAGCCATACCCGGCGTACCGGCTCCTCCACCCCCGGAGCCGGTCCGTCGTACCCGGGCAACGCCGCGTACATCCCTGGCAAGGTCAGCACATCATGGGACCCGCCGGGACCGGGCACGAACTCGGCGGCGTGCAGATCCCCGCCGCCACTCAGGTCGATCACCGCCCCTTCCGCCAGCGTGACCTGGTCGGAGTCCATCAGGATGCGTTTTTCCGGAGGCGCGGCCAGATAGTGTTCGGCATCACCGGTGCCGGGCGGCCGGGTGGGATCCAGCCAGTGCTCGCCGTTGGACAATTCCCCGTAAGGCACCACGACACCAGCGCCGGAGACCGACGTCAGACTCTGCCCGCCCAGCGTCAGGCTGTCGCCGGCCACCAGTTCGATTTGCCCGAACGGTGCCCGCAACACGCCGTTATGATCAATCACCGGCGCCTGCAGCCGGAGCGCGCCACCGGCGGACAACGGCACGGCGGCGGGGCCGCCCCGATAGCGCTCCAGTGCCAACCGCTCGCGGCTGTAAATGATGGCTTCCGTGCCACTGTCCGGGTAAATGCTGTCCGCCCGCAGGCGCAGCGCACCCGGGGTACTTAGTTGCGCCTGCGCTTCGGAAAAGCGGACCGTTTCGGCCTGCAGCACGGTATCGGCGAAGCCGCCAATATAATTGCCACCGACGACGTCGATCAGTTCCGCGTCCAGCAGCAATCGGTCGCTGGCCCGAGGATCGGACAGATCGTCCAGGCCGCCGTCGTAACTGCCGGACAGCACCACGCGCGGCGCCGTCAGAGTAGCGCCACCGCCGTCCCCGCGATCCAGGGTGCCATCGATATGAAGGGCCGAGGTGGCGGACAGCGACACCCCGCCCAGCTTGATCGCGCCGCTGTCGACCGACAGGTGCACTTCGCCGGCGCCATTCAACAACGACGGCCGAATCGCCAAGGTCTGCCCGGGCGCCAGCTCCTGGCGCAACGCATCCGACCCCCACAGCAGGCGGTCACGGAACACATCCAGCGTTTCCTCGGTGATGCCGAAGTCGGCCGGGCGAACGGTTTCCGCGGCGGTTTCACCACCGGATGCGGTCTCGGAAATCACCAGACCGCCACTGCGTCCCTCGGCGGCGGCCAGCGTCTTGATGAACGCCGATGGCAGGGTAATCGGTTGCTCGGAATCAATCCCCAGCAGCGGCGCCCAATCGATATCCAGGGCGTCTTCCCAGTTCGCGTAATCGCAGGCATTGCCTTCCAGCCCGTAGCACCCGGGGTCGGCGAACGCCAACACGCCCGCCAGCGTATCCAACAGCGACGTGCCCTCGGCGGGACGGACCCGGACATGGATCTCACCGTCTTGGGCGGTGGCGCCGCCAGCATCGGTTCGCACCGTCCCCGCCAGCAAGCCGATGCCGCTGAAGTTCACGCGCCCGCCATCGCTGGCCAATACCACCGGATTACGGCCTCCGGCCCCGTCGATCCATTCCCGGGTACCGGACACATCAATCACCGCCCCTTCGGCCATGGTGACGAAACCGGCGTCGGACACGTCCACCTCGCCGCCGTCGAGCACCTTGCCGACGCGACGGCCGGTGTTCGTTTCCACGTACACCAGCGAAGCCCCCGGGGCCAGCAGGCGGGCGCTGTCGCTCAACACCAATTCGCCTCCGGAGGCCGCCAAGCGGATGTCTCCTCCCGGCGCGACCAGGGTGCCGCCCATTTCCAGATGGCCGGTGCGGCCTGACGTTGTACTCAGCACTTCCAGACGGCCGCCGATATCCACCGCCAGACGAGCGCCCTGCTCCACCCGTACCGGGGCGTCGGCCTCCAGCACCAGTGAAGCCGGCGCACGTTCCGCCCTTTGTTCGGGCCGCAGCACGCCAAGGGGCACCGCGTCGGCCAGATCGGTGCCGGTGGACAGTTCGCTCCAGGCGATCCGGCTCATATCCAGATGCACGGGCCTGAGTTCGACGTCCGCGTCGGCGGCGACAGTGAGCCCTTCGGTGGACCGGCTGAACACGCGAATACTGCCGAAACCGCTGGCGGCATAAAGATGCTCCGGCAGATAGAAGATGCCCTCCTCATCCCCTTGCGAACCTTGCAGCCATACCGGCAAATGGGTGGCGATATCCAACGTGCCCGCGGAACCGGCGGCGTAGGCCCGCATATCCAGCCGCTCCACCGAGTCACTGTCCACGCGATCCAGTTGCACCCGGCCGGCATCGCCCACGGTCAGGGTCCGTTGCCCGCCGTCCTTGACCGTCACCAGGCCGCCGCCGGACACGTCAATGACGGCGCCGTCTTCCACGGTCATGGCACTGCTGACGCCATTGATCAGTCGCACGGAGCCGCCGTCCACTACCACCCGGGCATTTTCCGGTTGCAGGAATTCGTTGATCCACTGCCCGCTGGTGTCCAGCACACTATTGGCGCCAAGTACCATTTCACCGTCACCATCGGAGCTAATCAGGATCTCCCCTCCGGCGATATGAATGGCGCCATTGATGCGCACGTCGGCAGCCTGATCCTTGGACAGGTTACCCCGGGCGTAGAAGCGGCTACCCGGGGTCAGGTTCATGGACGTGCCTTCCTCAAGGGTGAAATCATTGCTCATGTTGATGATGATTTCGCCCAGCCCGGATTCCTCCAGTGTCGCCGAGTCCAGGTAGGTGGTGCGCATGCGGAAGTTGAACGGTTCGTCCGGATCGGGAACATCGACGAAGTCCCCGCCCAACGGGGAGTCAAAATCAAAATCGTCACCGAGACGCACCGGATTCCCGCCCACCACGACCCGACCGGGGGACCATTTACGGTCCTCGAGACTGACGCCGCCCAGTTCCAGAGTACCGCCCTTGGGCGCGTCCCCCAGGCCACGCTGGCGCTCACCCAGCACGACCCCACCGCGATAGCCCCCTTCCAGCACCATGCCGGAACCGGAGCGAATCTCGATGGCACCACCGGCACGACCCTCGGTGTAGGCGTTTTCGTAGCGGTAGCCACGCACCAGCGGATTCATCCAGCGACGGGTCACCCCCCAGCGGGCATGCTCGCTGGCGTATTCTCCGGCGATACCCTGATACAGGATCCCCGGATCAGCATTGGCGATATCGTAGCGTCGGCCATCCGCTCCCAACAGCACGGTGGACTGGTTCCACCCCCCTTCGTAACGCACCGAGCCACCAGACACATCCAGGATGGAGCCCGCGCGGGTAATGACATCGCCGCCGGCTTGAATGTTGATGCGGCCACCAATGGTGGACAGTTCCGCCAGATCGGTGCTGCCAGTGCCGACCCAACCACTGACATCGGCCAGCGGCGTGCCCACCCAGAGACCGGGCGCATCGGCGCCGTTTTCATCCTTGTTCCAGAGCACGCCGGCCATAACACCGCTGCGGAACAAGCCGCTGTCGCGCCGATCCACGGTAATGGTGCGGCCATAGAGCCAGGAGCCCGCCTGCAGCGGCGAATCGCGCAGTTCATTGATACGCAGTTCCGCCTCGACGAAATTCCGCGCCATTTCCACGCTCACATCGGTGAGCCCGGCCACGCTCAGATAGGCGTCCTCACCGATAAGGATACGGCTGCCGTCACCGGCGTAATCGCTGTCACTGCCGGAATTGACCACGCTGTTGAGATAGAACGGCAGTTCAGCGGCACGCAGGTCGATTTCCCCCGCCGGCACATAAACATCAGCGCGCGGACGGATATCCACTTCCTTGCCCTGCAGTTCCACCCGGCTGGTCTGATAACGGGTTTCCAGGGCGGAGAGTTCAATCTCGTCGAGGTCCCCGGCATCCGGCAGCACCCGGGTCAAACTGCCTTCGCCCAGGGTGAGTCTGCCCGCCGCCCAATGCACCACCGGCGTCCCTTCAAGCGACGTGCTGTGGCTGAGCATGCCCTGGCCGAACGCTTGCAGACGGATACTGCCATTGCGGTTATCCAGAGCAGTGGACGCCATCAGCGCGCCATCTTGATTGACCTCCCGGGAAACCATCGTGATGTTGCCACGGTCGGCGCTGACCAGACCGGTGTTGGTGACCGCGTAGCCCACCTCCGCGGCGCGTTGCTGCATGGCCGGCATCACCTCGTCGCGAATCCCCTCGACGAACTCGCGCTGCGCCCCCACCACCCGGCCAATGCCCAGGGCCCCCATCATCTGGCCATGGCCAAACGCCCAGGGCGCCGGAGCCGACGCCGCCACATCGAGCCCTCGCACTTGCAGCGGGTCCACCGACTCCGCCAGCCAGATGTTCTCGCCGGCGGCCAGGATCACCTGACCATCCGGGGCGAAAAGCGTCCCGTGGTTTTCCACCTTGGGACCGAACGCCATGATCTTGCCGCCGTCGCGGGACTCGATGCGGGCGCCCTTGCGGATGATCACTTCACCGGGCGCTTCGCCGGGTTCAAACCGCGCCGGCTGGCCTTCGTCATGCAAGCCGCTGTAGAGGCTGCCGGCCTGATCCGGATAGGCGCCGAACTGGGGGATACCGAAATGGCCGCCACCGGTTTTTTCAAAGTACAACGGCGTGTTGATGCCGGCTTCGAATTGCTCGTCGGACAAACTCAGACTGGAGGCCACCAGATTGCGCACATTCACCTGACTGCCACCATGGAACACGATGCCGTTGCGGTTAATCAGATAGACCGCCCCTTCCGCCTTGATCTGGCCGGCGATTTCACTGGGCCGGCCATTGGGGTCGTTGACCCGGTTCAGGGCCGACCAGTCGTTGCCACCATCCCGGTTGCCGCCGCTCTGATCGAAGCGCACCGTGGTGTCCTGCCCCACGTTGAAGGTTTCCCAGTTGAGGATGGCTTTCTTGTCGGTCTGTTTGATGGTCACCCGGGTACGGTCTCCATCCTGGCTTTGCCGTGGCGCTTCGGCGTTATGCCAGCCGGCGGTCAAGGCATCGGTGTCCACTTGCAGACCACCTTGCCCCAGGCCGTTGGGCACATTCGCGGCCGCGGCCTCGGCGGCAGCGCGGGCGGCGGCCTGCTGCGCCGCAATGGAAGCAGCCGTCCTCGTCATCCGTTCGAACGATTGCCGCACTTCCCGACCATGCTGCTGTTGCGCCAGCGGCGGCGGCTGATGGGGGCGGCTGGCCGGACGTTGGGTATGCTCGGCCCGGCTCTCTCTCATGGAATCGAACCATTGCGCGCTGAATGGCCGAGACCCCGCTTCGGCATTGCCCACCATCAGCGCCAGCGCGATCGCCTGTGTCAGGGGTTTGAGACGAATACGCCGATAACGACGGCGGGCGGAAGAGGAAACATCACGAGGCGAGGCGGCAATCTTCATGAGCGGAGCGTCCCACGTTCTACAAGGCTTCGGGTGGCGCCATGCCCCCCGGCATGGCCATTACCGAATAGACGCAAGCCCTTGCCGCCAACGAACGTCTTTTTTATGACATTCCGGTGATACCCGGTTACCCGATCAACACCAGACCGGCGGACAACCGGCGCACCGGCACCGCCAGCAGCCGCTCAATTTGAGTCAGAGCCACGTCCAGTTGCCCGATGTCGAAGCGACCGCTGAGCCGGCGCCGGCCAAGGCTCTCATCCAGCAAAATCACTTTGCCCGGCCGGTAGCGATTGATTTCCCCCACCACCTCGCTGACCGGCGTTTCCCGGAACAGCAGGATGCCGCTGCGCCAGGCCGCCACCGCCACGGGATCCACCGGCGCTGGCGGCCTGGCACCATGCTGGTCATAAAGAACCTGCTGGTTCTTCAATACTTCCCGATCTCCGGCAGCGTGATGCAGACGCACCCGGCCGCGGGTACAGGAAAGACAAGCACCTTCCGCCAGCAAACGCACCTCGATGTCCGCCTCACCCAGCTCGATCAGCCCGGCCCCGGCCGCCACCTCCACCGGGCGGCCCCCACCCCGGCGCTGCAGTGCCACCTGCCCGGCAATCAGTTCGATGCGCTTGCCTTCCCCCGACGCCGTCACCGACAGACTGGTCCGCGTGTTCATCAAGGCGTCGATCTCCCCCGGCAGCGACAGGCTGCGCTGCTCGCCCACCGCGGTACGGTAGTCCGCTCCCAGTTCCGATATCGACGGCCACAATCCCAGCGGCGGATGAACCGCCAGCAACGAGGCCGCCGCCAGCCCGGTGCCGCCAGCGACCATGGTCAGAACGGTACGGCGGCTGACGCGAGACGGCGCGGCCATGCCATCCAGAGATTGCCGCCGCCAGACGCCGCCAGCTTCCCCCAGTTGGCGCCAGGTGCCACGCGCTTCACGGAAAGCACGCGCATGACCGGGATCGGCGTGGAACCAATCCTTGAATTCGCGAGCATCCTGCTCCGTGGCCCGACCGGAAACCAGCCGGCGCAGCCAGGCACGCGCCTGCTGCCGGACCTGCTCCTGATCTTCAGAGTCCATGTTGCTCCATCCTGCGCGCGCAGTATTCGTGCGCCCATTTCAGTTCTTTTTCCACCATGCGCTGGCTAATGCCATAACGTTGGGCCAGCTCGCGAGTGGACACGCCGTCCAATCGTACCGACAACAGGATATCCCGGCGGCGGGGCGACAATTCCTTGATCCACAGCAGCAGGGACTCCAGAGCCAACTGGTCTTCCCATTGTTTATGGGGCGTTTCCACGGCTTCCTCGATGTCCAGCAACTGTTCCACCTCGCCGGTGGACAGGACCCGGCTATCCCGGCGCCAGCGGTCAATTTCGATGTTACTGGCCATGCGCAGAATAAAAGCCCGCGGGCTACGCACAACACCCACCGAAAGTTTATCGTGCAACCGCAGAAAGGTTTCATGCAGCAGGTCTTCCGCCCGCTTCTGGCACCCCAGTTTCTTGCCGAGCTGATGCTTCAGGAGATCGTAGTTGGCGACCAGAAAGCCGCGCAATTCCACCACATTCATTATTATCCCCAATTGTCGGTCTAACCCCTCACCCCGGCACACGCATCGACCCTGCCCGCGGACGCCGGTTCGACCACTACCGTCACCGGCTGCGTCACCGAGGGCGGCGGCCCCGTTTCCAAACGCAGCGCCCGCAAGTGCCGCAGCAGCACCTGGTCACGTTCCCGCTCACCGCTGGAGGCCAGTAATCGCGCCTGCAGAACCTGTCCCGAGGCGTCGACCCACAACTGCATGGCGACGCGGTAATCACCGGGGCGGATTTCGCGCCGTGTGCACATCATCCAGGACAAACGCCGCTGCAACCGGGCGAAGAACGCGGCCCGGGATGAGGGTGCCTCATGGTTGCCAATGGCTTGCCGCCCACCCCGCTCCCCCGCGCGCCGCACGATAAAAGTATCGGCGCTGGTGTACTCAGCGATCAGCCCGGTACCCGCCAATAGACGCCGCAGCGCTTCATCGGCATCGAAACGACCGTGGATCGCGGTGGAGAGCCGCCCTTCCAGCAGGGCGCTTTCGTAGAGCAGGGAGCGACCGCTGGTCTCGCCATACTGTTCCAGCGCCCCCGTCAGGTCCTGACGGGGGATATCGAAGCTCAGCACCACCGGTGCGGCGCTCGCCGGCGCAACACACAGCAGCCAGCCAATAGCGATCCCCAATGGCCATAATCGCCACCAACACCCGCGCTGGACGGGACGAACAGGGAAATCCGTGCCTGCGAACACAACCACCTTGCATCGGGTAGAAAACGCCGGCCCGTCGTCCGGGGGCCTCAAGCAGGGTGCGAGGCCGTTGTGACGCAACCGTGACAGGCGGTGTTGAAGAAAGCAGAGAAGGGAACCGACATCGCTCAGCGGAAAAAGATCGTTGCCCCGGGAGCGGGGGCAACGAGAAGATGCCGATTGTCTGGATTGATGCTTGATGCCGCCCGACCACGCTGGCGGCGGGCAACATGCCGCCAACAGGTGAACCGCATTAACAAGACGAGCCGCCACCGCCATGACCGTCGTTTTGTCATGAAATATTCACGGGAGCGGGAATTTCAGGAAATGGAGAGGCCGACAGGCACCGGGGGACGCCCAAGGGCCGGTGGCCCCTGGGCGAAAGCAGGCGGGACAATCAGAACGGGATATCGTCGTCGAAGTCGTCGGCCGGGCCGCCGAAACCAGCACCTTGACCGCCACCTTGGCCGCCACCGCTTTGGCCACCGCCCTGGTTGTAGTCATCGCCGCCTTGGTCGTAACCCCCTTGCTGCTGACGGGGGGCGCCGCCGCCCTGGCGGTCTCCGCCTTCACCACGGCCGTCCAACATTTGCATTTCGTTGGCGACAATCTCGGTGGTGTAGCGGTCCTGGCCATCCTGCCCCTGCCATTTACGGGTACGGATCGAGCCTTCGATGTAGACCTTGCTGCCCTTCTTCAGGTATTCACCGGCGATCTCGCCGAGCTTGTTGAAGAACACCACCCGGTGCCATTCGGTACGTTCCTGCATTTGACCGGTCTGCCGGTCCTTCCAGGTTTCCGAGGTGGCCAGGCGGACATTGGTCACCGCCCCGCCACTGGGCATGAAGCGGGTTTCCGGATCGGCACCCAGGTTGCCGATCAGTATCACTTTGTTCACCCCTCTCGCCATGGCCTTTCACTCCCTCATATTCGACGGGCCGCCCTGCGGCGGCGTAACTGGATAAACGGGTATTCTGTCAGTTTTGCCCTTCGGCGGCGAGGGCCTGAAGCGCGTGCTCGTCAAGCAGCTGGTTATCCACTTTCAGCAGGGCCAGGTGCTTTTCGGTGACCACCACCGCCTCCAGCACGCCAGGCACGGCGCGCAGCCGCTCCACCGTGTGGCGCGGGTCATCAGCCGGGTTCAGCTGAATGACCCGGTTATCGAGCTTGGGCAGTTCCTTCATGCCCGCCAGACGCCACAACCAGAACAGCGCCATGGCGGCGCACCCGTAGAAAACCGCCTCGGCCCCCACCCACTGAAACAGGGCACCGCCCAATTGACCGCCGATGAACACGCCCAGGAACTGGCTGGTGGAATACACACCCATGGCGGTGCCACGGGTGCCGGCCGGCGCGGCGCGGCCAACCATGGAGGGCAGCAGGGCTTCCAGCAGATTGAAGGCCATGAAATAGACAAACAGCGCCAGCACGAAGTGCCACAAGGTCTCCCCCGCCACCGCCAGCAGCACCTCGGCGACGATCAGCAGGGCCACCGCCGCCCTTTTGATCGGCACCGCGCCGCGGCGCTCCGCGGCGATGATCAGCGGAATCATGGCCAGGAAACCGGCCACCAGAACCACCAGGTACAGCAGACTATGCTGATCCAGACTCAAGCCGAGCCGGGTTTGCAATAATTTGGGCAGCACCACGAAGGACGCGGTCATGGTCAGGTGCAACACCAGGATGCCCAGATCCAGACGGCGCAGGTCCGGGCTGCCGAGCACTTGCCGGAACCGCTGCGATGGCGGCAGGGCCTCATCGAGCATGACCTTCGGCACCGGCACGCGCAACGCCACCAGCAATGCGACGCCACCGAGCGCCACGGTCAGCCAGAACAGGCCGCTGAGCCCCAGCCAGTGAGCCAGCAGCGGCCCCAGAATCAGTGCCAAAATAAAGGAACCGCCCACCGACATGCCGATCAGGGCCATGGCCTTGGTGCGGTTGCGCTCGCTCACTACATCGCCAATCAGCGCCATGATGACACTGGCAATGGCGCCGGATCCTTGCAGGGCGCGCCCCAGGATGACGCCGTATATGGTGTCGCTGATCGCCGCCACCACCCCGCCGGCCATGAAAAGGGCCAGGCCGATCAGCAGCATCGGGCGGCGCCCGAAACGGTCGGAGAGCATGCCAAAGGGGATCTGCAGACACGCCTGCATCAAACCGTAGGCGCCGATGGCGGTACCAATCAATAGTGGTGTGGCGCCCTCGAGCTGCCCACCGAACACGGCGAAGATCGGCAGGATCATGAACAACCCGAACATACGCAGGGCGAAAATCGCCGCCAGAGAACTGCTGGTACTGATTTCCGTGCGCCGCAGGGCGGCGGTGGACTCGTCCGTCATGGTGATTGGCAACCGGTGCGGCTGGTTAGGGGGCGGCAAGTGTATCAGATTCCCCCGGCACCGGGCGGGGACAAAACGCCCTGATCACGCCCCTGCTCAAGCTCAAACCTGTAAAACCTTGTCACTTAAGACAATAGCAAATTGAACCGCCCCGCCAGGGGTGATAGATTTTTGCACAATACGGTATTTTTCGTAGCCACTCCGATAGCCTCAGCGCATCACGGAAGACTCCATGGATAAAATCCCTGCTCAGAAGGTGTACGTGGTTGGTAACCAGCACCTGCAAAACGCCCTGCTTACCGAGTTTCTCGCTAAGGAGTCCATTCCCGCCACCGCCGTGAAAACGGTCGACATGGTAGCCGAAGACGATCTCGCAGGAGCGGAGCAGAATCTGTTCCTGGTGGATTACCACTCGGTGGACGTCAATGACGTCATCAATCACCTCCTGGCCGTGGATCAACGCCTGGATTGCGACGTGCTCACCGGCGTCTTCAATGTGGACGACGACGCTTCCCTGTCGCGTCTGGCCGGGCTGCCGATGGTCAACGGCGGCTTCCTGCACGATTGCCCCCAGGGTCTGCTGACCAAGGGCATCAAGGCGATCTTCGAAGGCGAACTGTGGTTCCCGCGCAAGGTGCTGCAGCAATACCTGGTGAAGAGCCGCGCCTTCAACAAAACGTTCTCACGCAGCGAAGTGAACCTGACCGACCGCGAAGTGGAGGTGCTGAAGGTGATGGCCACTGGCGCCAAGAACTCCGAAATCGCCACTGCGCTGAACCTTAGCCCGCACACCATCAAGACCCACATTTACAATATCTTCAAAAAGATCAACGCCTCCAACCGCCTGCAGGCCGTGAACTGGGCCCAGGAAAACCTGTAATCCGCCCCGGCTGGCACGCATCGGCGTGTCGGCCCTTCCGACGGCATTACCATCCGGCCGTTGATTTCTTTTCTCCTTCATATCATTTCCCCTATACTCCACTGTTCATTTTGACAGTAGGTGGCAGTACCCATGGATACCATTCTGGTGCGCGGTGCCCGTACCCATAACCTGAAAAACGTGGATCTGGACATTCCACGGGACAAGCTGGTGGTGATCACCGGCCTGTCCGGTTCCGGCAAATCGTCGCTGGCGTTCGATACGCTCTACGCGGAAGGGCAACGCCGCTACGTGGAGTCACTGTCCACCTACGCCCGGCAGTTCCTGTCGATGATGGAAAAGCCCGATGTCGACCACATCGAAGGGCTGAGTCCGGCTATCTCCATCGAACAGAAGTCCACCAGCCATAACCCGCGCTCCACCGTGGGCACCATTACCGAGATCTACGACTATCTTCGCCTGCTGTTCGCCCGGGTGGGCGAGCCGCGTTGCCCCGAGCACGATACGCCGCTGGCGGCCCAGACCATCAGTCAGATGGTGGATCAGGTGATCGCCATGGAAGACGGCGCCCGGCTGATGCTGCTGGCCCCGGTGGTGCGGGAGAAGAAAGGCGAGCATCTCCATCTGTTCGATGAACTGCGTGCCCAGGGCTTCGTACGGGTGCGGGTGAACGGCCGCATCTGCGATATGGACGACACCCCCACCCTGGACAAAAACAAGAAGCACACCATCGAAGTGGTGGTGGATCGCTTCAAGGTGCGCCCGGATCTGCAGAACCGGCTGGCCGAATCGTTCGAGACCGCCCTGCACCTGGCGGATGACATCGCGGTCATTGCACCAATGGACGGCAAGGGCGATGAAACCACCTTCTCCGCCAAGTTCGCCTGTCCGCACTGTGGCTACTCCATCCCGGAACTGGAGCCACGCCTGTTCTCGTTCAACAACCCGGCCGGCGCCTGCCCGAGCTGCGACGGTCTTGGCGTCAAACAGTTCTTCGACGAGGACAAGGTCATCACCAGTGATGAACTGTCCCTGGCCGAGGGCGCGATTCGCGGCTGGGATCGCCGCAACGTTTATTACTTCCAGATGCTCACTTCTCTGGCGGACAGCCTCGGCTTCGATATGGACGTGCCGTTCAAGAAGCTGAGCAAAGCCGTTCGCAAGAAGATCCTCTACGGTACCGGCAAGGAAAACGTGGAATTCCGCTATCTCAACGACCGCGGAGACATCATCAGCCGCAACCACCCGTTCGAGGGCATCATTCCCAACATGGAGCGCCGCTACCGGGAAACCGAGTCAGAGGCGGTACGCGAGGACCTGGCCACCTACCTGTCCACCTCCACCTGCCCGAGCTGCCACGGCTCCCGGCTTCGGGAAGCCGCCCGGCACGTGTTCATCGACGAGATCACGCTGCCCCAGGTGGTGCGCATGGCGGTGGGCAAGGCGTTCGACTATTTCGATCAGCTGAAACTGGCCGGCAGCCGGGGCGAAATCGCCGAGAAGATTCTCAAGGAAATCCGCGACCGTCTGCAGTTCCTGGTCAATGTCGGCCTGGACTATCTGACTCTGGAGCGCAGCGCCGAGACCCTGTCCGGTGGCGAGGCTCAGCGCATCCGCCTGGCCAGCCAGATCGGCGCCGGCCTGGTGGGGGTGATGTACGTGCTCGACGAGCCGTCCATTGGCCTGCACCAGCGCGACAACGAGCGCCTGCTCAGCACCCTGACCCGACTACGCGATCTCGGCAACACCGTGCTGGTGGTGGAGCATGACGAGGACGCCATTCGGATGGCGGACCATGTGATCGACATTGGCCCCGGCGCCGGCGTACACGGTGGGCAGGTTGTGGCCCAGGGCAAGCCGGAAGACGTGGCCAGCAATCCTCGGTCCCTGACGGGCGACTATCTGTCCGGCCGGCGCGCCATTGCGGTGCCGAAAAAACGGGTGGCCGCCACCGACCGCTGGCTGGAGCTCACCGGCGCCAGCGGCAATAACCTCAAAGACGCCCATCTCAAACTGCCGGTGGGCCTGTTCACCTGCATTACCGGCGTCTCGGGTTCCGGCAAGTCCACCTTGATCAATCACACCCTGTACCCGGTGGCCGCCACCCGCCTGAACAAGGCCACTACCCTGCGCGCGTCTCCGTACCGGGAGATCAAGGGACTGGATCACTTCGACAAGGTGGTGGATATCGATCAGAGCCCCATCGGCCGCACCCCGCGGTCCAACCCGGCCACCTACACCGGCATTTTCACGCCGGTGCGGGAGCTGTTCGCCGGCACCCAGGAAGCCCGGTCCCGCGGCTATAAACCTGGCCGCTTCAGCTTCAACGTCAAGGGCGGCCGCTGCGAGGCCTGTCAGGGGGATGGCGTGATCAAGGTGGAAATGCACTTTCTGCCAGACATCTATGTTCCTTGCGAGGTGTGCGAAGGCAAACGCTACAACCGGGAAACCCTGGAAATCACCTACAAGGGCAAAAACATCTACGAAGTGCTGGACATGACCGTGGAGGAAGGCCGCGAGTTTTTCGACGCGGTGCCGGCCCTGCAACGGCGTCTGCAGACACTGCTGGACGTGGGTCTGAGTTACATCAAGCTGGGCCAGGCCGCCACCACGCTGTCCGGCGGTGAGGCACAGCGGGTGAAACTGGCGCGGGAACTGTCCCGCCGCGACACGGGCAACACCCTCTACATTCTCGACGAGCCCACCACCGGGCTGCACTTCCAGGATATCCAGCTACTGTTGGACGTCCTCAACCGGCTGCGCGACCACGGCAACAGCATCGTCGTGATCGAGCACAACCTGGACGTGATCAAGACCGCCGACTGGATCGTTGATCTCGGCCCGGAGGGCGGTGACGGCGGCGGCGAGATCATCGCCGAGGGCACCCCGGAACAGGTGGTCAAAGTCAAAGCCAGCCACACCGGACGTTTTCTGAAACCTCTACTGGGGAAAAAATAAGGTTCATCGCGGGCTGGCGGGAAATCGACTCTTTGTGATGGGAAGCCTTGGTGCTTCAGAACTCGCGGAGTGTCGCCGGTCAGGGCGTTCCAGGACCGTGTTTGGCCAGGGATGGCCAAACCCGAGCGTACAGGGACGTATTCACAGCGTGTCCTGGAACGCCCTGACCGGTGACGCTCCCCTCCAGAAAGGCAAAACCCCGGATTGAAAGGAAGCCCTTCCCCTAATCCTCCACTGGGCGCCCGCGGTACATTCGTTTGCTTTTCTTCACCGGCTTGGGCGCCATGGCCAGGGAAGGTTTCTCCTCTGAACGGACCGCCTGGCCACGGTACATCTGACGAGGCGCCTCGGGCCCGGCCGGAAGCGCCGGCGCCAGGCTATCGATCTCGTTCAGCAATGCGCGGATCCGCGTGTCCTGGCTGACCCGCGCATAGTGTCTGAGCTGTTGGCGCAGGTCGGCATCGGACAATCGCAGCGCTACCGCGAATTCCTCGCGGATCAGGCGCCGGCATTGATTTACCAGGCTGACCACCTGCCGGTGCATCAACCAGTGATCGCTCAATCCCGTGCTCATGCCTCCCCCCCTTTTTTCTTTCCCTTTCCTGAATAAAGAAGCAGCATCCATGCCAAACGCGCACCATAACGGAACATCCTTCCGCGAAAGGCACCCTGCCTCCTGGGGGATCGTGACATAGTGCACACTTCAGGCATCCGGCCCGAGCGGGGGCACGACGCTAACCGGATCGTCATAGAACACTTCTAGGTTGGGAAGTCCCCCCAATAACGCAACAAGGGAGCTCCCACCATGCGTTCGCCCCTGACTCGTTCCATGCTTGCCCTGTCTCTGCTCGGTCTGGCCACCGTTGCCTGTGCCAACAACGGCAAAGGCAACGGCCATGGCCACGGTGCCGATCATGGTCCCAACCGCCACCACCCTGCCCATGTCGGCGGCGCGGTGGAACTGGGGCCGCGCCCCTACTATCTGGTGGACGATATGGACCCGGGCCCGTTGAAGCAGCGCCTGCAGTCCTGTGCCGAGAGGAAACGCCCGCAACGGCGCACTGACTGGTCCATCGGCCACCGCGGTGCCCCATTACAATTCCCGGAGCATACCGAGGAATCCTATCGGGCCGCGGCTCGCATGGGCGCCGGTATTCTGGAATGCGATGTCGCCTTCACCCGGGACAAGGAACTGGTTTGCCGCCATTCCCAGTGCGACCTGCACACCACCACCAACATCCTGGCCACCGATCTGGCCGGCAAATGCAGCAGCCCGCCGGTGCCGCTGGGCAACGGCGAGTACGACTTCAGCAATGTGAGCTGCTGTACCAGTGATCTGACCCTGGAAGAGTTCAAGAGCCTTGCAGGCAAGATGGACGCCGGCAATCCCGATGCCACCACGGTGGAGGAATACATGGCGGCCACACCGGGCTGGCGTACCGATCTCTACAGCCAGAACGGCACTTTGATGAGCCACAAGGAGAGCATTGCGCTGTTCCGGGAACTGGGCGTGAAGATGACGCCGGAACTCAAGGCTCCCAGCGTCCCCATGCCCTACGACGGGGACTACACCCAGGAACAGTATGCCCAACAATTGATCAACGAATACAAGGAAGCTGGCGTCTCACCACGCCAGGTGTTCCCCCAATCCTTCAATCTGGACGATGTGCTCTACTGGATCAGCGCCGAGCCGGCCTATGGCCGCCAGGCGGTTTACCTGGATGACCGTGACGGCAGCGGGTTGGACCCGCAAAACCCCGGCACCTGGGAACCGGACATGGCCACCCTGGCCGGTCAGGGCGTGAATTATCTGGCGCCGCCGCTGTGGATGCTGGTCACCACCGATGCCGGCAACCAAATCGTCCCCAGCGAATACGCCCGAGCGGCCCGCGCCGCCGGCTTGCAGTTGATTGCCTGGTCACTGGAGCGTTCCGGCCCATTGGCTTCGGGAGGCGGCTGGTATTATCAGAGCGTCAATGAGACCATCAACAATGACGGCGATACGCTGACACTGCTGGACGTGCTGGCCCGGGACGTAGGGGTTACCGCGGTATTCTCCGACTGGCCCGCCACCACCACCTTCTACGCCAATTGCATGGGCTTGTAAGAACACCACGGGAGTCGGGCCAAGGCCTGGCTCCCGTTTGACACCTGCCAATGGCTGACTAACGGATCCCTACGTAGAGGGTGACCTTGTCGGTGCTCTCGTAGATCTCATAGTCCGTCTCGAAAGTCCTTTCCGGGGCGTCAGCGGACTCGAAATAGGCCCATACTCGCGCCCAGGTTTCCGGAACGATCTTGTCCAGTTGCCCCTGCCCTTCAAAAACCAGATAGTCGCCCGCATTGAGTACCGCCGTGACGTAATCTTCCGGCACCTTGGCCTCGTCAGTGACTTCGACACCGGCCAGTACACTGTACTCACCGTCCACGCCATTGCTGTACTCGGTGTAAACGCCATACACCGGGGATCCCGCCGCCTTATCCGGAATCACCTCATTGAGTTTTTCGCTTTCAAAGCTTTGCCACAGGCGGGGGATGCGGGCGTCATCCGGCCGCATTTCGAGTTCATTGCTGGTGCGAATCTGAATGCCGGCGATAATTCGGCCGGGCTGTTTCACCACACGGGGCTCGGTCATGGATATCTCCATTACGACGTCGACGTAAGCGGCGCCGGCTCTCCGGCCGGCGCCCCGTGGAAAGAAATCACAGCGCTTCCAGGATCGCCGCCATGTCGTCGGCGTGCTCTTCCTCCTGGGCCAGGATCTCTTCCATGATACGGCGGGTGGTGGGGTCCTTATCGCCCAGATAGGAGGCGATCTCACGATAGCTGTCAATGGCGATCCGCTCGGCAATCAGATCCTCGCGCACCATATCCTTGAGGGTCTCCCCTTCCACGTATTCCGCATGGGACCGGCTTTGCAGCCCTTCGGGGGAGAAATTCGGCGCCCCTCCCAACTGCACGATGCGCTCGGCCAGCCAGTCCGCGTGCTGCTGCTCCTGCTGGGCATGCTCGAGGAATTCCGCGGCGGCGATACTGGCGTTCAGCCCATCCGCCATATAGTAGTGCCGCTTGTAGCGCAGCGTGCAGACAATTTCCGTGGCCAGGGCCGCGTTCAACAGCTCGATCACCTGGCCGCGGTCGGCGTTGTAGCCTTCGGTCACGGCGCCTTGTTCGATGTGTTTACGGGCTCGCTCACGCAATGTTTTGATATCGGTCAGAAACGGTTGCTTGTCGCTCATGATACCTCCCTGCGGATTCAGACATGGGAACCTGGGTCTGACTAGTGATGCTCCCCGCCGCCGGGGAACACAAGAGGGACAAACGCAAAATTGCGTAAAGTGAGGGGCCGCCAGCCAGGCCGATCAGGTCAGCGTCTTCAAGGCCTCATCGAGACTCGGAGAGAATCTCAACTGTCCCGGCAGCGGCTCCATACCGGCCCGAGCCAGGGTCTTGAGGGGTTGGAAGCCCAGATCCGCCACCACCACCTGACACCCGCGGGCGGCGCAACGATCGACAAAGCCCTGCAGAGCGGAAATACCCCCACCATCGAGCACCGACACCCCATCCATATACAGCACCACACCAGACCGGCCGGCGGCCAGCCCGTCGGCTTCGGTGAAGACACGGTCGGCGGCGGCGAAGAACAGCGGGCCCACGATTTTGAGCACCCCCCACTGTCCCGGGATCGGATAGTCCCGCAACCGGGGCGAATTGGTAATGTCGGAGATCCGCGTCATGGCGGCGATTTCACGCATGAACAGCAATGCAGCCAGCAGCACCCCCACGGTGATGGCCACCACCATATCCAGGAAGACCGTGAGGGAGAAACAGGTCAGAAAGACCAGCACCTCGCCCAGGGGAGCACGGCGGAGCAGGTGCACCGCCTTGTGAGCCTCACTCATGTTCCAGGCCACCATCATCAGCAACGCCGCCATGGCCGGCATCGGCAAATAGGCCAGCCAGGGCCCCAATGCCACCATCCCCAGCAGTACCACCAGGGCATGGATCATGGCGGCCACCGGCGACCTGGCTCCCGCCTTGAAATTGGCCGCGGATCGGGCGATCGCCGCGGTGGCGGTAATCCCGCCAAAAAACGGCGCCACCAGATTACCGATACCCTGCCCCAACAGTTCACTATTGGCGCTGTGGCGCTTACCCGACATACCGTCCAGGACCACCGCGCACAATAGTGATTCAATGGCTCCCAGCATGGCGATGGCGAAGGCCGCCGGCACCAATTCCCGCAAAGACGCCCACGACCAGAGATCGCTGTCACCACCACCCACACCGTGATTCCAGGGCCAGTCGAAGGCCGGCAGTACCGATGGGATTCCATACCCCCGGGAGCCATCCGGCATCAGGAAACTGAAACGGGAGCCCAGGGTCTCCACCGGCAATTGGTAACGGCTGAGCCCCCAGGCCAGCAACGAGCCGATCAAGACCGCCGGCAAGTGCGCCGGCAGCGGCGTTTTAAGCCGTGGCCAGAGAATCAGGGTGGCCAGCGTTACCGCCGCCACCAGCAGGCTGGGGCCATGCAGTCCCGGCAAGTACTGAATCAGCGCCGCCCACTTCTGCAGATAACCTTCCGGCGCCGGTCCGCTATTGAGTCCGAGGAAATCACTGAGCTGGAGGGTCGCGATCACTACCGCGATTCCTCCGGTGAACCCCAGCGTCACTGCCTGGGGGATGTACTCGATCAGCCGCCCCAGGCGGCACAGCGCCATCAAAACCAGTATGGCGCCAGCCAACACCGATGCCATCAGCAATCCTGGCAAGCCGTGGCTCTGCGCCACCGGATAGAGGATCACCACAAAGGCGGCGGTCGGGCCCGACACACTGAAGCGCGAGCCACCGGTCAAGGCAATCAGAAAACCGGCGATAATGGCGGTGTACAGGCCATGCTGGGGAGGCACCCCACTGGCAATGGCCAGCGCCATGGATAATGGAATAGCGATAACGCCGACCGTGAGCCCGGCGATCAGGTCCTTTCTCAGAGCCCCCGCGCCATAGCCCTCCGCCATGCTCTCCCGCAACGCATAGCCTACTTTCAACGAGAATAGATAGCGACGGTGGGGCATAAAGGTACGATCCCATTGAAAAGAAAGAAGATGACCATTATATTCTTCTTCAACATTCACTCAATGTTAATCGAATTAACATGGAAAAACGCACTGCCCGACTCACCCTTCTCATTGATCCTCGCAAGAAACGCGCGTTCGAGCAGCTCTGTGCCCGCGAGGACGTAACCCCATCACAGAAAGTCCGACAATTCATTCGGGAGTATGTCCAGGCACAGCTGGGCCCGGATTGGCTGGAACAGGCGGACGCCTTTCCAGGCGAGGAAGAGGACGATCACAAGTGATCGTGAAAGGATCGCCACCAAGAATGGCGGACACAAAAAAGCCGGGATAAACCCGGCTTTCTTGTTGATGCGGAAGACTACGCTTTTATTCAGCGTCGGCGGCTTCACCCGGCTCGGGACGATCCACCAGTTCCACATAGGCCATCGGGGCGTTATCGCCGGCACGGAAGCCCATTTTCAGGATCCGCACATAGCCGCCCGGACGCGCTTTGTAACGCGGGCCCAGTTCATTGAACAGCTTACCCACCACTTCCTTGGACCGGGTCCGGCTGAACGCCAGGCGACGGTTGGCCACGGAATCTTCCTTGGCCAGAGTGATCAGGGGCTCAGCAACACGACGCAACTCCTTTGCCTTCGGCAAGGTGGTCTTGATCGCTTCGTGTTCCAGCAGCGACACCGCCATGTTACGGAACATGGCCTGACGATGTGAGCTGTTCCGATTCAGTTTTCTGCCGCTCTTGCGATGACGCATGGTTCTATTCCTATCTTCAAGGGCGCTTCACAGCGTCCACGACAACTCAATTAGCGCAATTTGGTGTTCAGTCGGTCATCATCACGGAGGCTGACCGGCGGCCAGTTCTCCAGACGCATGCCCAGCGCCAACCCTTTGGAAGCCAACACATCCTTGATCTCGGTGAGCGACTTCTTGCCGAGGTTCGGCGTTTTCAGCAACTCCACCTCGGTGCGCTGTACCAGATCACCGATGTAGTAAATATTCTCGGCTTTCAGACAGTTGGCGGAACGTACCGTCAGTTCCAGATCATCCACCGGACGCAGCAGGATGGGATCGACTTCCTCCCGTTCCTGTTTCGGCTCGGGCTTGGCATCCTGCTCCAGATCGACAAATACCGCGATCTGTTGCTGCAGAATGGTGGCCGCGCGACGAATGGCTTCCTCGGGATCAATGGTCCCGTTGGTTTCCAGGTCGATAACCAGTTTGTCCAGATCGGTCCGCTGCTCCACCCGGGCAGCCTCCACCACGTAGGCCACACGGCGCACAGGGCTGAAGCTGGCGTCCAGTTGCAGACGGCCAATGCCACGGGTTTCATCGTCATCGTCGCGACGGCTGTCCGCGGGCACATAGCCCCGACCTTTCTCCACCTTCATACGGACACGCAGTTCGGTGTCACCCGTGATGGTGCAGATCAGGTGCTCCGGGTTGACGACTTCCACGCTGTGATCACGCTGGATGTCATTGGCGGTCACGTCACCCGGGCCTTTTTTGACCAGTTCCAGGACCGCTTCTTCCCGGTCTTCCATCTTCAAAGCCACACCCTTGAGGTTCAGAAGGATGTTGATCACATCTTCCTGAATACCGTCAATGGTGGAGTATTCGTGCTGTACGCCATCGATCTCCACTTCAGTGATGGCGCATCCCGGCATGCTGGACAACAGGATGCGGCGCAGCGCCGTGCCCAGCGTATGCCCAAAACCCCGCTCCAGCGGCTCAAGCACAACCTTGGCGTGGGTCTCGCTGATCGCGTTGACCGCGATCGAGCGGGGCGTGAGAAATTCGTTCACGGCGGTCATAGAGATCCCTCAGGCAGTCCTTACTTGGAGTACAGCTCGACGATCAGGTTTTCATTGATCTCAGCAGGGAGATCGATGCGCTCCGGCAGCGCTTTGAAAGTACCTTCGAGCTTCTTCTCGTCCACTTCCAACCAGGTCGGGAAGCCACGTTGCTGAGCCAGCTCCATGGCGTTTTTCACGCGCAGCTGGTTCTTGGACTTCTCACGCACGGTAATCACATCACCGGCGTTGATCTGGTAGGACGGAATGTTAACGGACTGACCGTTAACCAGGATCGCACGGTGGGATACCAACTGACGCGCTTCCGAGCGGGTAGCACCGAAGCCCATGCGGTAAACCACATTGTCGAGACGACCTTCCAGCAGTTGCAGCAACACTTCACCGGTGGCGCCACGGGAGCGGGCCGCCTTCTTGTAGTAACTACGGAACTGCTTTTCCAGTACACCGTACATACGACGTACTTTCTGTTTTTCCCGCAGCTGCACACCATAGTCGGACAAACGACTGGGGCGGCGACCGGCGGCGGCCTGACCCGGAGGTTGCTCCGCCTTGCACTTGGATTCCAGCGGACGGATGCCGCTCTTCAAAAACAGGTCAGTGCCTTCACGACGGGAAAGCTTGCACTTGGGACCGAGATATCTTGCCATCTTGCTCTAACTCCCGTTACACGCGGCGCTTCTTCGGCGGACGGCAACCATTGTGCGGAATCGGCGTCACGTCCTGAATATGGGTAATCTTGTAACCACAGGCGTTCAGCGCCCGAATGGAAGACTCGCGACCCGGACCCGGGCCTTTCACCCGCACTTCCAGATTCTTCAAGCCGTAGTCCTTGGCGGCGTTTCCGGCGTTTTCGGCAGCCACCTGGGCCGCGAACGGGGTGCTCTTACGGGAGCCACGGAAACCCGCGCCACCAGAGGTCGCCCAGGACAACGCATTGCCCTGACGATCAGTGATGGTAATGATGGTGTTATTGAAAGAAGCGTGTACGTGAGCGATGCCATCCGCAACGGTCCGCGTTACCTTCTTCCGACGTGCGCCACTGTCTCTTTTCGCTTTAGCCATGATGCCTATCCAAATTCAGGACTTACTTGCGGATCGGTTTCCGCGGGCCCTTACGGGTGCGGGCGTTGGTTTTGGTGCGCTGACCGCGCAGCGGCAAGCCGCGACGATGGCGGATGCCACGGTAGCAGCCCAGATCCATCAACCGCTTGATATTCATGTTGATTTCCCGACGCAGGTCGCCCTCCGTGGAAACCTTGGCAATCTCCGCACGGATCGCGTCCAGCTGATCGCCGGACAGATCACGAATCTTAACCTCCGGCGCAATGCCGGTCTGCTCGCAAATCTGGCGAGCACGGGTGCGGCCGATCCCGAAAATATAGGTGAGGGAAATCACCGTATGTTTGTTGTCCGGGATGTTTACGCCTGCAATACGGGCCATCCGAATATCTCCGATTCACAAAGCGGTATCGCCAGTCTCTGGCGCCGAAAGGCGGGAGAGTCTAGCGTTACACCGACTGAATTTCAACCAATCTCTAGGAAAGAAGCTCGCCTATTAACCCTGACGCTGCTTGTGCCGCGGCTCGGCACTGCAGATCACCATGACCCGGCCCTTGCGGCGGATCACTTTGCAGTTACGGCAGATCTTCTTTACAGAAGCCTGAACTTTCATCGCACTCGCCTCACTATCTCGGCCGCTAGGCCATGTTAACGCACCAGACCGGTGCCGCCATACCCTTTCAGGTTGGCTTTCTTCATCAGTTTTTCGTACTGAGTGGACATCAAATGGGAATTGACCTGGCCCCAGAAGTCCATCACTACGACTACCACGATCAGCAGCGAAGTACCGCCCAGATAGAAGGGTACATTCCAGATCGCCTGCAAACCCAACGGCAACAGACAAACCAGCGTCATGTACACGGCACCGATCAGGGTCAGACGGCCCATCACGGTATCGATGTAACGTGCTGATTGCTCACCGGGGCGAATACCCGGGATATAAGCCCCGGATTTCTTCAGGTTGTCCGCCACGTCCTTCGGGTTGAACACCAACGCCGTATAGAAGTAGCAGAAGAACATGATCGCCAGCGTAAATAACAGAATGTACAGCGGCGTACCCGGCAACAGCGCATCGCTAACCCGGCGCAGGGTCATCCCCCACCAGGAATCCGGGTTGGAATCACTGAACCATTGGGTCAGTGACGCCGGAAACAGCAGGATGGAACTGGCGAAAATCGCCGGAATCACACCCGCCATGTTCACTTTCAGCGGCAAATGACTTTGCTGCGCCGCGTATACCCGGCGGCCCTGCTGACGTCGGGCATAGTTCACGGTAATGCGGCGTTGACCGCGCTCCACGAACACCACACCGAAAATCACCGCCACGGCCACCAGAAACACCATCAGCATGGCCAGCAGCCCCAGTTCGCCCTGACGGGCGGACTCGAAGGTCTGCGCCACCGCACCCGGCAAGCCGGCCACGATGGAAGCGAAAATCAGCATGGAAATGCCGTTCCCGATGCCCCGCTCGGTGATCTGCTCACCCAGCCACATCAGGAAAATCGTTCCAGTCACCAATGAGGTCACGGCTACAAAATAGAAGCTCGCCACCTGCATGCTGTCGGCGCCTTCCGGCAACAGGGTAATCCCCTGGCTTTTCAGGCCCGCGCATACTCCGAAAGACTGCACCAGCGCCAAGGCGACGGTCAGATACCGGGTATACTGAGTAATCTTGCGGCGCCCTTGCTCCCCTTCCTTTCGCAGTTGCTCAAGGCTGGGCACTACCGCGGTCATCAACTGAATCACGATGCTCGCGGTAATGTACGGCATGATGCCAAGCGCAAAAATACTCATGCGCTCCAGGGAGCCGCCGGAGAACATGTTGAACAGGCCAAGGATGGTATCCCGGTTTTGGTTGAACATCTGTTCCAACATGTCCGGGTTCATACCCGGCACCGGAATATGCGCCCCGATCCGGAACACCAGCAGGGCCCCAAGCAGGAATCCGATACGACGCCACAACTCCCGAGTGGCACCACCGCTGGCTGCGACGGCACCACTGTTAAGCGTTTGTGCACGGTTCTTGGCCATAGCCCGGTTCCTGTTATTCCTCGACTTTACCGCCGGCTTTTTCCACCGCTTCGCGGGCACCTTTGGTGATCGCCACGCCACGCACCGTCACGGCACGGTCAATACCGCCGCGCAGCACGATCTTGGCGCGCTTCTTGTCAGAACGAACCACGCCAGCGGCTTTCAAAGAGGCCAGGTCGATCACGTCGCCTTCCACTTTAGCCAGCTCTTCCAGGCGTACTTCAGCGGTCGCCATTGCCAGCTTGGACGTGAAACCGAACTTCGGCACACGACGCTGCAGCGGCATCTGACCACCTTCGAACCCGGGCTTCACGGTGCCACCGGAACGGGATTTCTGACCTTTATGGCCACGACCACCCGTTTTACCGAGACCGGAGCCGATACCGCGGCCAACCCGTTTCTGGGCCGGACGGGAACCTTCAGCGGGATGCAGATCATTCAAACGCATCGCTTATTCTCCCTCTACCCGCACCATGTACGCGACTTTGTTAATCATGCCGCGTACCGCAGGGGTGTCTTCAACTTCAACGGTATGGCCAATACGGCGCAGACCGAGACCACGCACACAGGCCTTGTGCTTTTCCAGCCGGCCGTTGGTGCTTTTTACCTGCGTTACCTTGATCTTGTCAGCCATCGTTACGTTCCGTCTGTCTGCGCTTAGCTCAGGATCTCTTCGACCGTTTTACCGCGCTTGGCGGCAACGGATTCCGCGGAGGCCATCGCTTTCAAACCCTCGAACGTGGCGCGAACCACATTCACCGGGTTGGTGGAACCATAGCACTTGGCCAGTACGTTCTGCACACCGGCCACTTCCAGCACGGCGCGCATGGCACCACCGGCGATTACACCGGTACCGTCGCTGGCCGGCTGCATGAACACCTTGGAGGCGCCGTGCCGAGCCTTGATCGGATGCTGAATGGTGGTGCCGTTAAGCTCCACCTGAATCATGTTGCGACGGGCAGCTTCCAGGGCCTTCTGGATGGCGGCGGGCACTTCGCGGGCCTTACCGCGACCGAAACCCACTTTGCCATTACCGTCACCCACCACGGTCAAAGCAGTGAAGCCGAAAATACGGCCGCCTTTCACCACCTTGGCAACCCGGTTCACCTGAACCAGCTTCTCCTGGAGACCTTCGTTGGGATCAACTTTCGCCATAACCAAGTACCCTTAGAATTTAAGCCCGTTTTCGCGTGCGGCATCCGCCAGCGCCTTGACCCGGCCGTGATAACGGAAACCGGAACGGTCAAAGGCCACGCTTTCGATACCCGCCTCTTTAGCGCGTTGAGCGATCAACTCGCCAACTTTAGCGGCGGCTTCAGAATTACCCGTCGCGCCAGCACGCAGGTCTTTTTCAACCGTGCTCGCGGAGGCCAGCACGCGATCACCAGCGGTGCTGATGATTTGCGCATAAATATGGCGCGGAGTGCGATGCACGGAAAGACGAAGCTCGCCCAGCTCACGAATCTTCAGGCGAGTACGCTTTGCCCTGCGCAGACGTGCAACTTTCTTGTCCATCATGGCTTCAGTCTCAACGATTATTTCTTCTTGGCTTCCTTACGGCGCACTTGCTCATCAGCATAGCGCACCCCTTTGCCCTTGTAGGGCTCGGGCGGGCGGAAGCCCCGAACATTGGCGGCCACCTGGCCTACCAGCTGCTTGTCAATACCCTTGATGACGATTTCCGTCTGACTCGGGGTCTCAATGGTGATCCCTTCGGGCAGCTCGTAGGCTACCGGATGAGAAAAGCCCAGCGTCAGATTCAGGGTCTTGCCCTGGGCCTGAGCACGGTAACCAACGCCGTTCAGCAGCAGGCGACGTTCGAAGCCCGCGGAGACACCGGTCACCATGTTGTTGACCAGAGCACGCGTGGTACCGGCCACGGCCCAGGCTTGCTGAGACTCCTCACGGGGCTTGACGGAGAACACGCCGTCATCCACGGCCACTTCCACCAAATCGTGCACCTGGTGTTCCAGACTGCCCTTGGACCCTTTCACGGTCACCTTCTGGCCGTCGATAGATACCTCGACCCCTTTGGGCAGGTTAACCGGATTTTTCGCTACTCTAGACATCGCTGCACCTAATCCGTCTACACCAAAACCTTAGGACACTTCGCAGATCAGCTCGCCGCCGACATTCGCCTGGCGGGCGGCCCGATCAGAAATGATGCCCTGGTTGGTGGACACGATCATCACACCCAGGCCACCTTTCACCTTGGGAATCTCACCGGCGCCTTTGTACACACGCAGGCCCGGACGGCTCACCCGAGCGATCTTCTCGATCACCGGCTGGCCTTCAAAATAACGCAGTTGAACGGTCAGCGTCGGTTTGGCGTCGTCAGACACCGCGTAACCGTCGATGTAACCTTCTTCTGTCAGTACCTTGGCAATGGCTTCCTTGGCCTTGGAGGACGGAATCTCCACCTCGACTTTACGAGCCATTTGCGCGTTGCGAATACGGGTAAACATATCCGCCAGGGTATCTTGCATGCTCATGCTGCAGTTGCTCCGCTACTCTTTGCTTACCAGCTGGATTTAACCAGCCCGGGAACGTCACCACGCATCGCCGCTTCACGCAGTTTAATGCGGCTCAGGCCGAACTTGCGGTAGTAACCATGCGGACGGCCGGTAATGCGGCAGCGGTTACGCTGGCGAACCGAAGAAGAGTCCCGCGGCAGCTTCTGCAGCTCCAGCTGAGCCTCCCACTTCGCTTCGGGTTCCGCGTTGGGGTCCTGGATAACCGCTTTCAGCGCGGCACGCTTGGTGGCGTAACGCTGAACCAACTTGGCGCGCTTCGCCTCCCGGTTTTTCATAGAGACCTTTGCCATGACAAATCCTCTTAGCCTTTCAGCGGGAAGTTGAAGGCGCGCAGCAGCGCCCGTGCTTCGTCATCGGTCTTGGCTGTGGTGGTGATGGTGATATCCAGACCACGCAGCTTGTCGACCTTGTCGAAATCGATTTCCGGGAACACGATTTGCTCCCGCAGACCCATGGAGTAGTTGCCACGGCCGTCAAAGGACTTCGGGTTCAGACCCCGGAAGTCACGGACACGCGGGATTGCCACGGATACCAGGCGCTCCAGGAACTCGTACATACGACGGTTACGCAGGGTCACCTTGCAGCCAATCGGCCAACCTTCACGGATCTTGAAGCCCGCCACGGACTTACGTGCCTTGGTGACCAGCGGCTTCTGACCTGCGATGGCGGTCATATCCGACAGCGCACCTTCGATCGCCTTCCGGTCAGCAGCCGCTTCACCCACACCCATGTTCAGGGTGATCTTGGTGATGCGGGGCACCTCCATGACGTTCTTGTAACCGAACTCATCGCGGAGTTTCGCTACAATCTCTTCGTTGTAAACCTTCTTCAGATCACTCATGGTTCACCTAACCTCACGCGTCCAGCGCTTCGCCGTTGGACTTGAAGAACCGCACTTTTTTGCCGTCCTCGAAACGGACGCCGACACGATCGGCCTTCTGGGCCTTCGCATTCCAGATGGCCACATTGGAAGCATGGATACCCGCTTCCTGCTGAACAATGCCACCTTGAATACCGCGGTTAGGGTTGGCGCGAACGTGTTTTTTCACCATGTTCACACCGGAGACAAGAAGGCGGCCGTTAGGGAGCACGCGCTGCACCTGGCCCCGCTTACCTTTGTCCTTGCCCGCGATTACGATGACTTCGTCATTGCGCTTGATCTTGAGCATTGCCTTAACCCGCCTTTAAAGAACTTCCGGTGCCAGGGAGATGATCTTCATGAACTGGTCATTACGCAGTTCACGGGTCACCGGCCCAAAAATCCGGGTGCCGATCGGAGCCTTGTTGTTGTTCAACAGGACCGCGGCGTTTTCGTCAAAACGAATCACAGAACCATCGGGGCGACGCACACCACGACGGGTACGTACCACGACAGCGCTCATCACGTCGCCTTTTTTAACACGACCACGCGGAATCGCTTCCTTTACTGTGACCTTGATGATGTCACCAATGCCTGCATAGCGGCGGTGGGAGCCACCCAGCACCTTGATGCACTGCACTCGACGAGCACCGCTGTTATCGGCGACTTCGAGCATGGTTTCGGTCTGAATCATCGCTTACTCTCTCCAACTCCTGCCCTGTGCAGGCAGCCACAGCATTCTCTCATCAGGCCTGAACGGCCTGCTCCACTACGCTGACCAGCATCCAGCTTTTACGCTTGGACAGCGGACGGCATTCTTCGATGGTGACCAGGTCGCCTTCGCCACACTGGTTTTGCTCATCGTGAGCCATCAGTTTGGTAGAACGCTTGATGATCTTGCCATAAATGGGGTGCTGTACCCGGCGCTCAACCAATACGGTGATGGTCTTATCACCTTTACTGGAAATCACTTTACCGGTAACGGTCCGGCGCAGTTTCTGTTTCGACTCTGCCATGATTAGTTACCCTGTTTTTCCCGCAGAATGGTCTTCACACGTGCAATATCACGGCGGACCGTCCCAAGCTGATGGGTTTGGGAAAGCTGACCGGATGCTTTCTTCATGCGCAGCTTGAACTGTTGTTCCAGCAGCTCAAGGTGCTGCTCGCGCAACTGCTCAACACTTTTTTCTTTCAGTTCGCTCGCTTTCATGGCTTACATCACCGTCCGAGTCACGACACGGGTGCTGACCGGCAGCTTGGCCGCGGCCAGACGGAACGCTTCACGCGCCACGTCTTCGGAAACACCTTCCATTTCGTAGAGCATGCGGCCCGGCTGAATCTGGGCTACCCAGTACTCCACGCTACCTTTACCTTTACCCATCCGCACTTCGAGCGGCTTCTGGGTAATCGGCTTATCGGGGAAGACCCGAATCCAGATCTTACCGCCACGCTTGATGTGACGGGTCATGGCCCGACGAGCCGCTTCGATCTGACGCGCGGTGATCCGGCCACGGCCGGTGGCCTGCAGGCCGATGGTGCCAAAAGACACCTTGTTGCCGCGCTGTGCCAGGCCACGGTTACGGCCCTTATGAATTTTCCGGAATTTGGTACGCTTCGGCTGCAACATCGTTCGTTACCTTTTAACCACGGCCGCGTTTTTTCGCGCCCTTGGACTGCTTCTGCTCTTCCTGAACCTGCTCCATGCCACCAAGCACTTCGCCACGGAAGATCCAGACCTTCACACCGATGGTTCCGTAGGTGGTCTCAGCACGCACGTTGGCGTAATCGATGTCCGCACGCAGAGTATGCAGCGGCACGCGACCTTCACGGTACCATTCCGTACGAGCAATCTCGGCACCACCCAGACGACCAGAAAGCTGGACCCGAATACCTTGGGCACCGGCCTTGAGCGCGTTTTGCACCGCACGCTTCATAGCGCGGCGGAACATAACGCGGCGTTCGATCTGGCCAGCGATATTATCGGCTACCAGACGGGCATCCACATCGGGCTTACGCACTTCCTCGATGTTGATGTGCACCGGCACACCCATCTTGGCAGCGACGTCGCGACGCAGGCGCTCAACGTCCTCGCCCTTCTTGCCGATCACGATCCCCGGACGTGCCGTGGAGATGGTGATGCGAACGTTTTCGGACGGACGCTCGATCTTAATTCGGCTCACCGAGGCATTCTTGAGGCGCTTGAACAGATACTCACGCACCTCGAGATCGGTTACCAGGCAGTCAGCATAGGTCTTGGGACCCGCATACCACAGGGAGTTGTGCTCCTTGACGATGCCCAGACGAATACCGATCGGATGAACTTTCTGACCCATCTGGTTACTCCTGACCTTCCGAGACTTTTACAGTGATGTGGCAGGTACGCTTGAGAATGCGATCCGCCCGCCCTTTCGCGCGGGGCCGAATACGCTTCATCGACATGCCTTCATCCACGTAGATGGTGGATACTTTCAGCTCATCCACATCGGCGCCGTCGTTGTTTTCCGCGTTAGCAATCGCGGACTCCAGCACCTTCTTAACAATCTTGGCCGCCTTCTTGGGGCTAAAGGCGAGAACATTCAACGCCCTTTCCACCTCCAGACCTCGGATCTGGTCGGCCACCAGGCGGGCTTTCTGAGCCGAAATTCTTGCGCCCCGCAGACGGGCTGCAACTTCAGTCGCCATGGCTGTCACCTTATCGCTTAGCCTTTTTGTCCACGATATGCCCGCGGAAGTTACGGGTCAGGGCGAATTCGCCCAGCTTGTGGCCCACCATGTGCTCGGAAACCAATACCGGAACATGCTGACGGCCGTTATGTACCGCGATGGTCAAACCCACCATCTCCGGGATGATCATGGAGCGACGGGACCAGGTTTTGATCGGCTTACGGGAGCCGGCTTCCACCGCTTCTTCCACCTTCTTCAACAGGTGGTGATCCAGAAACGGACCTTTTTTCAGTGAACGTGGCACAGCCTGAACCTCTCTCTATCCCTTACTTACGACGGTCGCGCACAATCATCTTGGAGGTGCGCTTGTTGGTACGGGTTTTGTGGCCCTTGGTCGGTACACCCCAGGGGGTTACCGGATGACGGCCACCGGACGTACGCCCTTCACCACCACCATGGGGGTGATCCACGGGGTTCATGGCCACACCGCGAACAGTGGGTCGAACACCGCGCCAGCGGGTTGCGCCGGCCTTACCCAGCGAGCGCAGGCTGTGCTCACTGTTGGATACTTGCCCGATGGTGGCGCGGCACTCAGCGTGCACCTTACGCATTTCGCCGGAGCGCAAACGCAGGGTTACATACTGTCCATCCTTCGCCAGCAGCTGGACAGAAGTACCCGCGGAGCGAGCCAGCTGACCACCTTTACCGGGCTTCAGTTCCACATTGTGAATCGTGGAACCCAGCGGAATGTTGCGCAGCGGCAGAGCATTACCCACCTTGATCGGAGCATCTTCGCCGGACTGAACGCGGTCGCCGGCTTTCAGATCTTTCGGCGCCAAAATGTAACGACGCTCGCCATCCAGATACTTCACCAGCGCGATGTGCGCGGAACGGTTCGGATCGTATTCCAGACGCTCCACCACACCCTGGACACCGTCCTTATTACGACGGAAATCCACTACGCGGTATTTCTGCTTGTGACCACCACCTTTATGACGGGTGGTGATACGGCCGTTGTTGTTACGGCCGCCATTCTTGGCCTTGGCTTCCAGCAAGGGCGCGTAGGGAGCACCTTTGTGCAGCTCCTCGTTGACCACCTTTACGACAAAGCGGCGGCCCGGAGAAGTCGGCTTGGTCTTAACAATCGCCATGATTACTTACTCCCTTACCTTACTCAGCGCCCAGGAAGTCAATATCCTGGCCTTGTTCAAGGGATACGTAGGCCTTCTTCCAGTCGCTACGCTTACCGGCGACACGACCGAAGAACTTGCGCTTGCCTTTCACGTTCAGAGTCCGAACGTTGCGCACCTTGACCTCGAACAGAGCTTCCACGGCAGCTTTGATTTCCGCTTTGGTAGCGTCTTTTGCCACTTTGAAAGCGAAGGCATTGCTACTCTCGGTCGCGTCGGTGGCCTTTTCGGAAAAGTGCGGTGCAAGCAGCACTTTTAAAATGCGCTCTTTGTTCATGCCAGCGCCTCCTCAAGTTTCTTCAGAGCCGGCACGGTCACCAGCACCTTGTCAAAGGCGATCAGGCTGACCGGATCCACACCGCTGGCATCGCGGATGTCGACCTTCGGCAGGTTACGAGCTGCCAAATACAGGTTCTCATCCACATCATCAGTCACGATGAGAACATTGCTCAGGTTCAGATCCTTGAGCTTGGCGGCCACCTGCTTGGTTTTCGGGGTGTCGACGGAGAAGTCGTCCACCACAACCAGGCGTTCCTGGCGAACCAGCTCGGACAAAATGCAGCGCAGCGCGCCACGGTACATTTTGCGGTTTACTTTCTGTGAGTGGTCACGGGGCACCGCGGCAAATGTTTTGCCGCCGCCACGCCACAGCGGGCTACGAATGGTACCGGCGCGAGCGCGGCCGGTGCCTTTCTGCCGCCAGGGCTTACGACCACCACCACTGACATCGGAGCGGCTTTTCTGCGCTTTGGAACCCTGACGGGTGCCTGCCAGATAAGCAGTCACAACCTGATGAACCAGAGGCTCGTTGAAGTCTTTGCCGAAGGCGACTTCAGACACAGTAACGGTACCTCCAGAGGCGGTATTGAGATTCATCCTCTATTCCTCTTTCAGGCCTTCGCCTTCACTGCCGGGATCACGATCACATCACCACCGGCCGCGCCGGGGACCGCACCCTTAACCAGCAACAGATTCTTTTCCACGTCCACGCGCACGACTTCCAGATTCTGAACCGTCACACGCTCGGCACCCATGTGGCCCGCCATTTTCTTGCCCTTGAATACGCGGCCCGGGGTTTGGTTCTGACCAATGGAACCCGGAGCACGGTGGGACAGAGAGTTACCGTGGGTGGCGTCCTGAGTACGGAAATTCCAACGCTTAACCGTACCGGCGAAACCTTTACCTTTAGAGGTACCGGTCACGTCCACGATCTGGCCAGCCTCGAACACTTCCAGGGTCAGCTCACCGCCCACCTGCAGGTCGCCCGCCGGAGCGCGAAATTCACCCACAGTGCGGCCAGCTTCGACGCCCGCTTTGCCGAAGTGGCCCGCCATTGGCTTGGTCACTCGGTTTGCGCGGCGTTCGCCCACCGTCACTTGCACGGCCTCGTAGCCATCTGTCTCTTCGGTCTTAATCTGGCTCACCCGATTCGGGGACACTTCAATCACGGTCACCGGAACACTGACACCTTCTTCAGTGAACACCCGGGTCATCCCGCATTTTCGACCGATTACACCAATCGCCATTGTCTACCTCTTCACAACCTGTTGCGGCCAGGCCGCACGTTGTTGTCTCAGGCTGAGTTATCCCAGGCTGATCTGCACATCCACACCAGCGGCCAGATCCAGCTTCATCAGTGCGTCCACGGTCTTGTCCGTGGGCTCCACGATGTCCACCATCCGCTTGTGGGTACGGATCTCGTACTGATCCCGCGCATCTTTGTTAACGTGCGGAGAGACCAGCACCGTAAACCGTTCTTTACGTGTGGGCAGAGGGATCGGACCCTGTACCTGCGCACCCGTGCGTTTTGCCGTATCCACGATCTCCTGGGCGGACTGATCGATCAGGCGATGATCAAAAGCCTTGAGACGGATTCGGATTCTCTGGCTAGCCATAGCTAACAAACTCCAGACTGTTTCGAACCATACTTTAGATGGCAAAAAGCCCGCCCATCCTTCTCATCCGAAGGAGGTGGGTGTCAAAACAAGCCCGGGAACGATGCCCCGGTTGATCGTGCCCTTTCCAGTATTAACACTGGAAAGAGGGCGCAAAGTATATAGACAAAAGAAGACCGGGGCAAGCCCCGGCCTCAATTTATCTTACTCTACGATCTTGGCCACCACGCCGGCGCCAACGGTACGGCCACCTTCGCGGATCGCGAAGCGCAGACCGTCTTCCATGGCGATCGGTGCGATCAGCTCAACGTCCATCTGCACGTTATCGCCCGGCATCACCATCTCGGTGCCTTCCGGCAGCGTACAGGCACCGGTCACGTCGGTGGTACGGAAGTAGAACTGCGGACGGTAGCCGTTGAAGAACGGAGTGTGACGACCGCCTTCGTCCTTGCCCAGCACGTACACCTCGGCAACGAACTTGGTGTGCGGGGTGATCGATCCCGGCTTCGCCAGAACCTGACCACGCTCCACTTCGTCACGCTTGGTGCCACGCAGCAGCACGCCAACGTTCTCACCCGCGCGGCCTTCGTCCAGCAGCTTGCGGAACATCTCAACACCGGTACAGGTGGTCTTGGTGGTATCTTTGATACCCACAATCTCGATCTCTTCACCCACCTTGATGATGCCACGCTCCACACGACCGGTTACCACGGTACCGCGGCCGGAGATGGAGAACACATCCTCGATCGGCATCAGGAACGGCAGGTCCACCGCACGCTCCGGCTCCGGAATGTACTCGTCCAGCGTTTCCACCAGCTTCTGTACCGCCGGCATGCCGATCTCGCTGGTGTCGCCTTCCAGCGCTTTCAGAGCGGAACCCTTGATGATCGGGGTGTCGTCGCCCGGGAAGTCGTAGTCGCTCAGCAGCTCACGCACTTCCATTTCAACCAGTTCCAGCAGCTCTTCATCGTCCACCATGTCCGCTTTGTTCAGGAACACAACGATGTACGGCACGCCCACCTGGCGAGACAGCAGAATGTGCTCCCGCGTTTGCGGCATCGGGCCGTCCGCCGCGGACACCACCAGAATCGCGCCGTCCATCTGCGCCGCGCCGGTGATCATGTTCTTCACGTAGTCGGCGTGACCCGGGCAGTCAACGTGCGCGTAGTGACGGGTCGGAGAGTCGTACTCCACGTGGGAGGTCGCGATCGTAATACCACGCTCACGCTCTTCCGGGGCGTTATCGATCTGATCGAAGGCGCTCGCCGAACCAGAACCCCACACCTCGAAGCACACCCGCGTCAAAGCGGCCGTCAGCGTCGTCTTACCATGGTCAACGTGACCAATCGTGCCCACGTTTACGTGCGGTTTATTACGTTCAAACTTTTCCTTTGCCACGGTTCTATACCTTTACAAATTCACCGTAAATTTAAGATTTCTTGCCGCTGATCACGTCTTCGGCAATATTGCGCGGAGCCTCGGAGTACTTCAGGAACTCCATGGAGTAGCTGGCACGCCCCTGGGACATGGAACGCACGTCGGTGGCGTAGCCGAACATCTCGGACAGCGGCACCTCGGCGCGAATCACTTTGCCGGAGACGGTGTCATCCATACCCTGGACGGTACCACGACGACGGTTCAGGTCACCCATCACGTCACCCATGTACTCTTCCGGAGTGACCACTTCCACTTTCATGATCGGCTCCAGCAGGACCGCGCCGGCTTCCTTGGCGGCATTACGCACCGCCAGGCCACCCGCCATGCGGAAGGCGTTCTCGTTGGAATCCACTTCGTGGTAGGAGCCATCATACAGAATGGCCTTCACACCCAGGATCGGATAACCAGCGAGCACGCCAGACTGCAGCTGCTCATCGATACCCTTCTGGATCGCGCCAAAGTATTCCTTCGGCACCACACCACCATGGATTTGTTCCTCGAACTGGAACTCCTCGTCCCGGTCGATCGGCTCGAACTTAACCTTGACGTGACCATACTGGCCACGACCACCGGACTGCTTGACGAACTTGCCTTCAACGTCGGCGGGCTTGGTGAAGGTTTCACGGTACGCCACCTGCGGCGCGCCCACGTTTGCTTCCACCTTGAACTCGCGCTTCATGCGGTCAACGATGATGTCCAGGTGCAGCTCACCCATACCGGAGATGATGGTCTGGCCGGTCTCCTCGTCGGTCTTCACGCGGAAAGAGGGGTCTTCCTGAGCCAGACGACCCAGCGCCAGCCCCATCTTTTCCTGGTCGGCCTTGGATTTGGGCTCCACCGCCACGGAAATTACCGGCTCGGGGAATTCCATCCGCTCCAGCACGATCACCTTGTTCTGATCACACAGGGTGTCACCGGTGGTGACATCCTTCAGCCCCACGCAAGCGGCGATGTCGCCGGCACGGACTTCCTTGATCTCTTCACGGCTGTTCGCATGCATCTGCAACAGGCGACCGATCCGCTCCTTCTTCAACTTCACGGAGTTCATCACGCTGTCACCGGAGTTCACCACGCCGGAGTAAACACGGATGAAGGTCAGAGAGCCTACAAACGGGTCGGTAGCGATCTTGAAGGCCAGGGCGGAGAAGGGCTCATCGTCGGACGATTTGCGGGACTCAACGGTCTCGCCATCTTCCAGCGTACCCTGAATCGCCTTCACCTCATCCGGAGCGGGCAGGAATTCAACCACCGCGTCGAGCATGGCCTGCACGCCCTTGTTCTTGAACGCGGAGCCGCACAGAGCCAGAACGATCTCGTTGGCCAGAACCTGCTGACGCAGCCCGGTCTTGATCTCTTCATTATTGAGATCACCCTCTTCCAGGTACTTCTCCATCAGCTCTTCAGACGCTTCCGCCGCGGATTCCACCATCTGCTCGCGCAGTTCGGCGCAACGACCGGCGATATCTTCCGGGATATCGCGCTCGTCGTAGGTCATCCCCATGTCGTCTTCGTTCCAGAAGATCGCCTTCATGCGGATCAGGTCGACCACGCCCTTGAACTCGTCTTCCGCGCCGATGTTGTATTGGATCGGCACGACCTTGCCCCCAAGACGGGTGCGAATCTGGTCGCATACGCGATCGAAGTTGGCGCCAGCACGGTCCATTTTGTTAACGAACACGATACGGGGCACTTCATACTTGTTGGCCTGACGCCACACTGTTTCGGACTGCGGCTCCACACCGGAAGTACCACAGAACACCACAACGGCACCGTCAAGCACCCGCAGGGAACGCTCCACCTCAATGGTGAAGTCCACGTGCCCGGGGGTGTCGATGATGTTGATGCGATGCTGTTCGTACTGCTTGTCCATGCCCTGCCAGAAACAGGTGGTCGCGGCGGAGGTGATGGTGATACCCCGCTCTTGCTCCTGCTCCATCCAGTCCATGGTCGCGGCACCATCATGCACTTCACCGATTTTGTGAGACACACCGGTGTAGAACAGAACCCGCTCGGTGGTGGTGGTTTTACCCGCGTCCACGTGGGCGCAGATACCGATGTTGCGATAGCGGTTGAGAGGAGTCTTACGTGCCACGCTGCTAACCTCGAGTCTCTGGATCCAATACAAAAACCGGCCTGATCGCAGGCCGGTTTACTCTGTCTACGCTCTGCCTTAGAAGCGGAAGTGGGAGAAGGCTTTGTTCGCCTCCGCCATGCGGTGTACGTCTTCCCGCTTCTTCATCGCCGCGCCTTTACCTTCAGCGGCGTCCATCACCTCACCGGCGAGGCGCTGGGCCATGCTCTTCTCACCCCGCTTACGCGCGGAGTCCACCAGCCAACGCATGGCCAGGGCGGTACGACGACTGGGACGAACTTCCACCGGCACCTGATAGGTGGCGCCACCAACACGACGGCTCTTCACCTCGACCACCGGACGGATGTTATCCAGGGCTTTCTCGAACAGCTCCAGGGCTTCGCCGCTCTTACGCTCGGTCACGATATCCAGAGCGCCGTAGACGATACGCTCGGCGACGGATTTCTTACCGTCCACCATTACGTGGTTCATGAACTTGGCCAGCAACTGGCTTCCAAATTTCGGATCCGGCAGGATCTCACGTTTGGCAACGACGCGTCTTCTTGGCATCGGATGTGTTCCTCTTACTACCCGCGGGGCGGGAATGCTTCAGGTTATCCGGGACCAGGCCCGGCCTTACTCATCCTACCGGGAGCAACGCCCGGCTGTATGAATAGGGTTACGACTTACTTCTTCGGCCGCTTGGCACCGTATTTGGAACGGCGCTGCTTGCGATCCTGAACACCAGCGGTATCCAGAGTGCCACGCACGGTGTGGTAGCGCACACCAGGCAGGTCTTTAACACGACCGCCACGGATCAGCACCACGGAGTGTTCCTGCAGGTTATGGCCTTCTCCCGGGATGTAGGAAGACACTTCATAACCGTTGGTCAGGCGCACCCGGCACACTTTACGCAGCGCGGAGTTCGGCTTTTTCGGGGTAGTGGTGTACACCCGGGTGCAAACGCCGCGACGCTGCGGGCAGCCCTGCAGGGCGACCGAGTCGCTTTTCTCTACCTTGCTTTTGCGCGGGTTGCGCACCAGCTGGTTTACAGTTGCCATGAAACTACTGCTCCACGCTTACAGTTCTGTGACGAACTGACTTGATTGTCAGATTTTCGCCACCCGATTCCTACCTACAGAATAGGGGCGAGCGATTCTAGGGACCCCCCGGCACCAAGTCAAGATGCCAGGGGGCCTGGAGGGCGCTTAATTCCTGCCCCCTTACTCCTGATCAGAAGAGCTGAGCGCCTCGGACAGAGCCGCTTCCACCTCGTCCATGGTCGGACCGTCACCGCGCGCATCCGCACGCTGGCGCCGGCGATCCATGTGATAGGCATAGCCAGTCCCGGCCGGAATCAGACGGCCCACGACCACGTTCTCCTTGAGACCGCGGAGATCGTCTTCTTTCCCGGTTACCGCCGCTTCGGTCAACACCCGGGTGGTCTCCTGGAAGGAGGCCGCGGAGATGAACGATTCGGTGGCCAGGGAAGCCTTGGTGATACCCAGCAGCATCCGATCAAACTGAGGCCGCATCTTGTCTTCACCTTTCAGGCGATCCAGCTCTTCCATCACCCGGGCGTATTCCACTTGCTCGCCCTTGATGAAGGCCGACTCGCCGACTTCGGTGATTTCCACCTTACGCAACATTTGGCGGATGATCGTTTCGATATGCTTATCGTTGATCTTCACACCCTGCAGGCGGTATACCTCCTGCACTTCGTTGACGATATAGCGGGCCAGCTCCACCTCACCCTTGAGACGCAGAATGTCATGCGGGTTCAGCGGGCCGTCGGAAACCACCTCGCCTTTCTCCACGTGCTCACCTTCGAACACGTTGAGCTGGCGCCATTTGGGGATCAGCTCCTCGTAGGTGTCGCCACCATCGTCCGGGGTAATCACCAAACGCACCTTGCCCTTGGTTTCCTTGCCGAAGGACACGGTACCGGTTTTTTCCGCCAGAATAGCTGCTTCTTTCGGATTACGGGCCTCGAACAGATCCGCCACCCGCGGCAAACCACCGGTGATATCCCGGGTCTTGGAAGACTCTTGCGGAATCCGCGCGATCACGTCACCCACCGAGATATCGGCCCCGTTCTTCAGGCCGCACAACGCGCCGCCGGGCAGGAAGTAGTTGGCCGGGGCATCGGTATTCGGCAGGCTTACCGCCTTACCTTTGCCATCCACCACACGAACCACCGGACGCAGGTCCTTGCCCGCGGACGGACGGTCCTGACTCGGCATCACTTCGATGTTGGTCAGGCCGGTCAGCTCATCGGTCTGATAAGTAACCGCGATACCTTCTTCCATATCACCGAACAGCACCTTACCCGCGGCTTCGGCGATGATCGGGTGAGTGTGCGGGTCCCAGGTCGCCACGACCTGACCACCGTCCACGGAATTCCCTTCATTCACCGTAACCAGAGCACCGTAGGGCACTTTGTAGCGCTCGCGCTCGCGGCCCAGATCATCGGCCACCGCCAGCTCGGCTGAGCGGGAAACGATCACCAGACCGTCTTTGTGGGTCACGTGCTTGGCGTTGTGGAAACGCACCTTGCCGCCGTGCTTGATCTGGATGCTGGACACCGCGGAGGCCCGGCTTGCCGCGCCACCGATGTGGAAGGTCCGCATGGTCAGCTGGGTACCCGGCTCACCAATGGACTGGGCCGCGATGACACCGACAGCCTCACCCACGTTGACCTGATGGCCACGGGCCAGATCACGGCCGTAACAGGAGGAACACACGCCCCAACGGGTGGCACAGGTGATGGAGGAACGCACCTTCACTTCGTCCACACCCATGGTTTCCAGCTTGTCCACCCATACTTCGTCCAGCAGGGTGCCGGCTTCCACGGCCACTTCGTCCTGGTTCAGCGGATTCATCACGTCGCGGGCCACGACCCGACCCAGCACCCGCTCACGCAGGGGCTCGACCACATCGCCACCTTCAATCAGCGGGGTCATGATCAGACCCTGCTCGGTGCCGCAATCTTCCTCGGTGATCACCAGATCCTGGGCCACGTCCACCAGACGACGGGTCAGGTAACCGGAGTTCGCGGTCTTCAGTGCGGTATCCGCCAGACCTTTCCGGGCACCGTGAGTGGAGATGAAGTACTGCAGTACGTTCAGACCTTCACGGAAGTTACTGGTAATCGGCGTTTCGATAATGGAGCCGTCCGGCTTGGCCATCAGGCCGCGCATACCGGCCAGCTGACGAATCTGGGCGGCGGAACCCCGCGCCCCGGAATCGGCCATCATGAAGATGGAGTTGAAGGAGCCCTGCTCTTCATCCTTGCCTTCGCGGTTTTTCACCACTTCGGTCTTCAGGTTCTCCATCATCGCCTTGGCGATCTGGTCGTTGGTACGGGACCAGATGTCCACAACCTTGTTGTAGCGCTCACCGCGGGTTACCAGACCGGAAGCGAATTGCTCCTCGATCTCGCGCACCTCTTCCTCGGCCTTGCCGATCAGCTCGTACTTGGCCTGCGGAATGACCATGTCCTCCACACCGATGGAGGAGCCGGACAAGGTCGCTTCGCGGAAACCCAGATACATGATCTGGTCAGCGAAGATACAGGTTTCCTTGGTACCCAGGATCCGGTAGCAGGTGTTCAGCAGCTTGGAGATCGCCTTCTTGGTCATGTTCTGGTTGACCATGTCGAAGCCGATGCCTTCCGGCACGATGTCCCAGATTTTACAGCGGCCCGGAGTGGTATCCGCGATACGCCATTCCCGGTGGATGTTGCCTTCCTGGTCCTTGACCACATCCTCCAGGCGCACCTTGATGCGGGCGTGCAGATCCACCTCTTTGGTGCCCAGCGCGCGCATCACTTCCTTGGTGTCGGCGAACACCCGGCCTTCGCCTTTGACGTTCACCTTCTCACGGCTGATGTAGTACAGACCCAGCACCACGTCCTGGGTCGGGCCGATGATCGGCTCACCGTTGGCCGGAGACAGGATGTTGTTGGTGGACATCATCAGTGCCCGGGCTTCGAGCTGCGCTTCCAGGGTCAGCGGTACGTGCACCGCCATCTGGTCACCGTCAAAGTCGGCGTTGAAGGCGGCACACACCAGCGGATGCAGCTGAATCGCCTTACCCTCGATCAGTACCGGCTCGAACGCCTGAATGCCGAGACGGTGCAGGGTCGGCGCCCGGTTCAACATCACCGGGTGCTCGCGGATCACCTCGGCCAGAATGTCCCAGACCTCGGCGGTTTCGCGCTCGACCATCTTCTTGGCCGCCTTGATGGTGGTGGCCAGGCCGCGCCCTTCCAGTTTGGAGAAGATGAACGGCTTGAACAGCTCCAGCGCCATCTTCTTCGGCAGGCCGCACTCGTGCAGCTTCAGGGTCGGCCCCACCACGATCACGGAACGACCGGAGTAGTCCACCCGCTTACCGAGCAGGTTCTGACGGAAACGCCCTTGCTTACCCTTGATCATATCCGCCAGGGACTTCAGTGGGCGCTTGTTGGAACCGGTGATGGCACGGCCGCGGCGGCCGTTATCCAGCAGCGCGTCCACGGACTCCTGCAGCATGCGTTTTTCGTTACGCACGATGATGTCCGGGGCGTTCAGGTCCAGCAGGCGCTTGAGACGGTTGTTCCGGTTGATCACCCGGCGATACAGATCGTTCAGATCGGAAGTGGCGAAGCGGCCACCATCCAGCGGCACCAGCGGACGCAGATCCGGCGGCAGCACTGGCAGAACGGTCATGATCATCCACTCCGGCTCATTACCGGAAGCCTGGAACGCTTCCATCAGCTTCAGTCGCTTGGACAGCTTCTTCAGCTTGGTGTCGGAGTTGGTGGAGTCGATCTCTTCACGCAGCGTGTTGATCTCGTCGCGCAGATCCAGATCCTGCAGAAGCTGTTGCACCGCCTCCGCGCCCATCTTCGCTTCGAACTCATCACCGAACTGTTCCAGCGCATCGAAGTACTCTTCGTCGGTCAGCAGCTGGCCACGTTCCAGGGTGGTCATGCCCGGCTCGGTCACGACAAAGGATTCGAAGTACAGCACCCGCTCAATGTCGCGCAGGGTCATGTCCAGCATCAGACCGATGCGGGACGGCAGCGACTTCAGGAACCAGATGTGGGCAACCGGGCTGGCCAGTTCGATATGGCCCATGCGCTCACGGCGAACCTTGGAGAGCGTGACTTCAACGCCACATTTCTCACAGATCACACCACGGTGCTTGAGACGCTTGTACTTACCGCACAGGCATTCGTAGTCCTTGATCGGACCAAAAATGCGCGCGCAGAACAGGCCATCACGCTCCGGCTTAAAGGTCCGGTAGTTAATGGTCTCCGGCTTTTTCACTTCGCCAAAAGACCAGGAGCGGATCAGATCCGGCGGTGCCAGACCGATGCGGATCTTGTCGAACTCCGTGACTTGTCCCTGACTTTTGAGCAAATTCAGCAAGTCTTTCAAGGCCAGTCCTCCGTATGGAGCTTTCGCTCGCGATTCTTTCCTACTAAATCCGGGTCAGGCAGTGGCGCCGCTCTGTTGTTGGAAGAGCGGCGCCGCGGCCTCAGTCGTTTTCCAACTCGATGTTGATACCGAGGGAGCGGATTTCCTTCAACAGCACGTTGAAGGATTCCGGCATGCCCGGATCCATCCGGTGATCTCCGTCGACGATGTTCTTGTAGATGCGCGTACGCCCATTCACATCATCGGATTTCACGGTGAGCATTTCCTGCAGAGTGTAGGCGGCGCCATAGGCCTCCAGTGCCCACACTTCCATCTCACCGAAACGCTGACCACCGAACTGCGCCTTACCACCCAACGGCTGCTGGGTAACCAGGCTGTAGGAACCGGTGGAACGCGCGTGCATCTTGTCGTCCACCAAGTGGTTCAGCTTCAGCATGTACATGTAGCCGACGGTCACCTTACGGTCGAACTTCTCGCCGGTACGGCCATCCCACAGTTCGATCTGGCCGGAACGGTCCCGCTTGGCCAACTCCAACAGCGCCTTGATCTCGTACTCCTTGGCACCATCGAATACCGCGGTCGCCATCGGCACACCACCACGCAGGTTGCTGGCCAGTTCGATGATTTCATCATCGGAGAACTCGTCCAGGCTTTCGCGGCTGCCACCGGCGCCGGTGCGGTTGTAGATCTGATCGAGGAAGTCACGCACTTCGGCGACTTTCTTCTGCTCGTCCAGCATCTCGCCGATGCGCTCGCCCAGACCTTTGGCGGCCCAGCCGAGGTGGGTTTCAAGAATCTGACCCACGTTCATCCGCGACGGCACACCCAGCGGGTTCAACACCACATCCACCGGAACACCGTTGTCGTCATACGGCATATCTTCCTCGGGCATGATCACGGAGATCACACCTTTGTTACCGTGACGACCGGCCATCTTGTCACCGGGCTGGATACGACGCTTGATGGCCAGGTAAACCTTGACCACTTTCAGAACACCGTGGGACAGATCGTCACCGCCGGAGATCTTGGCCTGCTTGTCCTTGTAGCGCTCGTCCTGCTCTTTCTTGTGCTGCTCCAGGTACTGGTGCGCACGTTCGAGCTGTTCGGCCACGTCCTCGTCCGCCGGGCGCAGTTCAAACCATTTGTCCGCATCCAGTTCATCAAGGATCTCGCGGGTCAGTTGGGTGCCACGCTTGAGGCCGGCCCCTCCGTTGACCTTCTTGCCGGTCATCACGGAACGCAGACGATCCAGGATGTCCTGCTCGAGGATCCGGTACTCGTCTTTCAGGTCCTTACGGAATTTCTCCAGGGCCTCTTGCTCGATCTGCTTGGCGCGCTCGTCTTTCTCGACACCATCACGAGTAAACACCTGCACGTCGATGACCGTGCCCTTGACGCCGGAGGAAACCCGCAGAGAGGTATCCTTCACGTCGGACGCTTTCTCACCGAAGATGGCACGCAGCAGCTTCTCTTCCGGAGTGAGCTGGGTCTCGCCTTTCGGCGTGACCTTGCCTACCAGAATGTCGCCGGCTTCCACTTCCGCGCCGATGTAGACGATGCCGGATTCGTCCAGCTTGGCCAAAGCCGCCTCACCCACGTTGGGAATATCCGCAGTGATCTCTTCGGCACCCAGCTTGGTGTCCCGGGCAATCGCGGTCAGCTCCTGGATGTGGATGGAGGTAAAGCGATCCTCCTTCACCACCCGCTCGGAGATGAGGATGGAATCCTCGAAGTTGTAACCGTTCCAGGGCATGAAGGCGACGCGCATGTTCTGACCCAGCGCCAGCTCGCCCATATCCACGGACGGACCGTCCGCCATGATGTCCCGGGCCGCCACCTTGTCACCCACTTTCACCAGCGGGCGCTGGTTGATGCAGGTGTTCTGGTTGGAACGGGTGTATTTGGTCAGGTTGTAAATGTCCACGCCGGCTTCACCCTCGGCCACTTCATCGTCGTTGACTTTGACGATGATGCGCGAAGCATCCACCTTGTCGACCACACCACCACGCTGGGCCACCACGCAAACCCCGGAGTCCCTGGCCACGTGACGCTCGAAGCCGGTGCCCACCAGCGGCTTGTCGGCACGCAGTGTCGGTACCGCCTGGCGTTGCATGTTGGAACCCATCAGCGCCCGGTTGGCGTCATCGTGCTCCAGGAACGGAATCAGGGACGCGGCCACGGACACCACCTGGCGCGGCGAGACATCCATATGGGTAATGGTGTCGCGCTCCATGACGGTGAATTCGTAGCGGTGACGCACGGTGACGAAGTCTTCCACGAAGCCGCCGTCGTCGTTCATCTTGGCATCCACCTGAGCGATCACGCACTCGGCTTCCTCGATGGCGGACAAGTACTCGATCTCGTCGCTCACCTTGCCGTCGATCACTTTACGGTACGGGGATTCCAGGAAACCGTACTCATTGGTGCGCGCGTAGCTCGCCAGGGAGTTGATCAGACCGATGTTCGGACCTTCAGGGGTCTCGATCGGACACACGCGACCATAGTGGGTCGGGTGCACGTCGCGCACCTCAAAGCCGGCACGCTCACGGGTCAGACCGCCCGGGCCCAACGCGGACACCCGCCGTTTGTGGGTGACCTCGGAGAGCGGGTTGTTCTGATCCATGAACTGCGACAGCTGGGAGGAGCCGAAGAACTCCTTCACCGCGGCAGCCACCGGCTTGGCGTTGATCAGGTCCTGCGGCATCAGCCCTTCGGATTCCGCCAGGCTCAGACGCTCTTTCACCGCCCGTTCAACACGTACCAGGCCCACGCGGAACTGGTTTTCCGCCATCTCACCCACGGAGCGCACACGGCGGTTGCCGAGGTGGTCGATATCGTCCACCACGCCATTACCGTTGCGGATATCCACCAGCGTCTTGAGCACGTCGACGACATCGGACACTTCGCCGCCGAGCTGTTCGTGGTATTGCTTGCCTTCCTCATCGGTACGGGCGCTGAAGTAGCGGCCGTCGTAGAGGATGCCCGGACCGGTTTCGACTTCCCGACCGAGACGACGATTGAACTTCATCCGGCCCACGCCGGAGAGATCGTAACGCTCGTCGGTGAAGAACAGGTTCTTGAACAGATTTTCCGCCGCTTCCTTGGTCGGCGGCTCACCCGGGCGCATCATCCGATAGATTTCCACCAGCGCCTCAAGCGGGCTGCGGGTGGGATCGGCGCGCAGGGTATCGGCAATGAACGGACCATGGTCCAGATCATTGGTGTACAGAGTTTCAAAACGGGTAATACCCGCCTTGCTCAGTTTTTCCAGGACATCGGCGGTCAGCTCGGTATTACACTCGACCAGAATTTCGCCGGTGTCCTCATCAATGATGGATTTGGCCAGATAACGGCCCTGGAGGTATTCCGCCGGAATCTCCAGGTATTCGATATTGGCTTTTTCCAGTTGGCGAATGTGGCGCGCGGTTACCCGGCGGCCACGCTCCACCACCACTTCGTCACCGGCAAAGATGTCGAAGGTGGCGGTTTCGCCACGGAGACGCTCCGGCACGAGACGCATGCGATAGACATCGCCTTCGCTCAGAATCTCGTTGGTGTCGAAGAACATCTCCAGAACTTCATCGGAGGTGTAGCCCAGCGCACGCAGCAGAATCGTCGCCGGCAGCTTGCGGCGGCGATCGATACGTACGTAGACCAGATCCTTCGGATCGAATTCGAAGTCCAGCCAGGAACCACGGTAGGGAATCACCCGGGCGGAATACAGCAGCTTGCCGGAAGAGTGGGTTTTACCCTTGTCGTGGTCAAAGAACACACCCGGAGAGCGGTGCAGCTGGGACACGATGACCCGCTCGGTACCATTGATCACGAAGGTACCGTTTTCGGTCATCAGTGGGATCTCGCCCATGTAGACCTGCTGCTCACGGATGTCCTTGATCGCGCCATTGGACTCTTTGTCGTAGATCACCAACCGGATGCGCACGCGCAGCGGCGCGGCGTAGGTTGTGCCACGAATGATGCACTCTTTGACATCAAAGACCGGCTTGCCGAACTCATAGCCGGCATACTCCAAGGCCGCGTTGCCCGAGTAACTGGAAATCGGGAAAACGGACCGGAAGGCAGCTTCCAAGCCTTCTTCCAAGCGCGCCTCGGCGCCTTTATCCTGCTGTAGGAATTTGCGGTAAGAATCGAGCTGTATGGCCAGCAGGTACGGGACCTCCATGACCTTGGGAAGCTTGCCGAAATCTTTGCGGATCCGCTTTTTCTCAGTGAATGAGTATGCCATCTGCGTTCCTCGGCTGTTGACCACCTATCACCCCAGGGTGATATCTCTGCACGAAACCGTTCGTACAGAAACGACAAAAGGCTGGCAGCCCTTAAGCTGCCAGCCGGCGCCTTTCCTCGTTGTCGCGGAAAGACATGGCGTTACCGCGCTTACTTGAGCTCGGCGGTACCGCCAGCCTCTTCGATCTTTTTCTTGATCTCTTCGGCTTCGTCTTTGGAAACGCCTTCTTTGACCGGAGCAGGAGCGCCCTCGACCAAGTCTTTCGCTTCTTTCAGACCCAGACCAGTTACTTCGCGAACTGCCTTGATCACGCCGACTTTCTTGTCGCCGAAACCGGTCAGAACCACGTCGAATTCGGTCTGCTCTTCCGCGGCGGCACCAGCGTCGCCACCGGCAGCTGCCGGTGCGGCTGCCACTGCGGCAGCTGCGGTTACGCCAAACTTCTCTTCCATGGCCTCGATCAGTTCGACGAGGTCCATAACGCTCATTTCAGCAACTGCGCTGAGGATATCTTCTTTGGAAACGGCCATTTTCAATCTCCTAAATCACCGTACGGGCGATCACGATTGGATCGGGTAGTTACGCCGCCAGACTTAATGTCAGGCAGCTTCCTGCTGTTTCTTGTCCTTCACAGCGGCCATCGTGCGAACAAACTTGCCAGGCACCTCGTTGAGGGTACGGACAAACTTGGCCACCGGGGCCTGCATGACGGACAAAAGCTGAGCAAGGGCCTCGTCGCGGGTAGGCAGCTTGGCCAGGACATCGATATCCTGAGCACCATACGCCACACCGCCGACAGCCAGCGCTTTCACTTCGAGCTTGTCATGATCCTTGGCGAAATCCTTGATGAGCCGAGCGGCAGCGCCCGGATCTTCTTGGGAAAACGCCAGGACAGTGGGGCCGACCAGCGAATCGTTGAGGCACTCATATTCGGTACCTTCAACAGCACGCTTGGCCAGCGTGTTCCGAACTACTTTCAGATACACGCCGGTTTCGCGGGCCTTCTTGCGCAGCTCGGTCATCTGAGCCACGGAAAGACCACGATAGTCGGCAACCACAGCAGACAGCGCTTCGGAAGCAACAGCGTTCACCGAAGCCACAATCGCCCGTTTGTCCTCCAGATTCAAAGGCACAATTTACCTCCTGGATTCACAAACAAACCGGATTCCCAGACTGCGTAACCGAGGATCCGGCGGTTGCCATGACCGGTTACCCGGTCGTTATCGCGGAAGCCAGCCCCTGCTTTGACACAGGATTTGCAACTACCGCGCCTACGCAGGCGGTCACCCCTTAACCCTCCCCGAGACCTGAGCTCATAAAGCCAGACTGCGTCTCGCAGGACGGACCTGCGGTCTTTGACGCCCCGACGGCATGCCGCCGGGATCAAAGAACGTGGGCCGCGCCAATCAATCGGCGCGACCCATATACCTTACATAGCCAGAGAGGCGGTATCGATCGCCAGGCCCGGGCCCATGGTGCTGGACAGCGTTACTTTCTTGAAGTACGCGCCCTTGGCGGAAGCCGGTTTCGCCTTCTTCAGGTCGGCGATCAGTGCTTCCACGTTTTCCTTGATGGCATTGGCATCGAAACCGATCTGACCAACGGTGCAATGGATGATGCCACCCTTGTCGGTACGGTAACGCACCTGGCCGCCCTTGGCGTTTTTCACCGCCTGAGCCACATCCGGGGTCACGGTACCCACTTTCGGGTTCGGCATCAGGCCGCGAGGACCAAGGATGGTACCCAGCTTGCCGACCACGCGCATGGCGTCGGGAGAAGCAATCACCACATCAAAGTTGATTTCGCCGCCCTGAACCTGCTCGGCCAGGTCGTCAAAGCCCACCACGTCGGCGCCGGCTTCTTTCGCTTCTTCGGCTTTGGCGCCTTGAGCAAACACCGCCACACGAACGGTTTTCCCGGTACCGTGAGGCAGAACGGAAGCACCACGGACGTTCTGGTCGGATTTACGCGGGTCGACGCCCAGGTTCACCGCCACATCAATGGACTCTTTGAATTTCACCGCTGACAGCTCGGTCAACAGAGCTACCGCCTCTTCCACCGGGTACGCCTTGCCCGGCTCAATTTTTTCGCGGATGGCGCGGGCGCGTTTGGACAGTTTGGTCATTGTTTAGTCCTCTACGTCCAGGCCCATGGAACGGGCGGAGCCCGCGATGGTGCGCACGGCGGCGTCCAGATCGGCAGCCGTCAGATCCGGTTCTTTCGCCTTGGCGATCTCTTCCAGTTGCGCACGATTCACCTTGCCCACCTTTTTGGTGTTGGGCTCACCGGAACCGCTCTTGATACCCGCTGCTTTCTTCAGCAGGTAGGCGGCCGGCGGTGTCTTCATGGTGAAGGTGAAGGAACGGTCGTTATAAACCGTAATCACCACCGGCACCGGCGCACCGGCATCCAGCTGTTGAGTCTGGGCGTTGAACGCCTTACAGAACTCCATGATGTTCACGCCATGCTGACCCAGCGCGGGACCAACAGGCGGTGAAGGGTTAGCCTGACCCGCTGCCACCTGCAGCTTGATGTAGGCTTGTACTTTCTTAGCCATGCTATTGAGACTCCTTGGGTGCGAACGCCCGAATGAAACAGGCTCCCCTCAGGTTGTCGACAACCCGGCGCAGATCGCCGGGACGGGCGTCAGGTCTTTTCAACCTGACCGAATTCCAGCTCCACCGGAGTAGAGCGACCGAAAATAAGCACGGCCACGTGCAGCCGGCTCTTCTCGTAGTTGACTTCCTCGACCACGCCATTGAAATCGGCAAAGGGCCCATCGACAACCCGCACCACTTCGCCGGGCTCGAACAGCGTCTTGGGCTTCGGCTTTTCAACAGCGTCATCCATGCGACGCAGGATGGCATCCGCCTCTTTCTGGGTAATCGGAGAAACACGCCCGGGATTCTTCGGATCTTCTCCAATGAAGCCCATGACCTTCGGCGTTTCCTTTACCAAATGCCAGGAGTCGTCGCACATCTCCATTTGCACCAGCACATAGCCTGGGAAAAATTTCCGCTCGGACTTACGTTTCTGACCGCCACGAATCTCGACCACCTCTTCGGTGGGCACGAGAATTTCGCCAAACAACTCTTCCATGGAGCGCAATTTGATGCGTTCTTCCAGAGCCCGTTTGACGTGCTTTTCAAAGCCGGAATAGGCGTGTACCACGTACCAGCGCTTAGCCATGTGTACCCCTTAGCCGATGAGCGTCGAGATCAGGCCGCTGAGCGCCCAGTCGAGCACGAACAACAGCAGCGCCACGATCACCACGAAGACCAGAACGATCAGCGTGGTCTGCAGCGTTTCCTGACGGGTGGGCCACACCACCTTGCGCAGCTCCACCATGGAGTCCTTACGCAGTTGATTGAAGGACCTGCCCTGCTCGGTCTGCAAAGCCACGAAGGCCGCAACCAGGGCAACCGCCACCACGCCAAGGGCCCGATACAGGGGAGACACGTCGGAGAAATAGCTGTTGCCAAAAACAGCAGCGGCCACCAGAGCGGCAACGACAAGCCACTTGATGACCTCTAGAGTGGAGGACCCAGATTGTCCTTCAACTTTCTCGTTCATCTGCCGATGCACCCCGCCGCCTGACGGCAGCTCTGGGAAAATTGGCAGGCCAGGAGGGACTCGAACCCCCAACAGCCGGTTTTGGAGACCGGTGCTCTACCAATTGAACTACTGGCCTGTAACTCAGTATTCAGAAACAAAACAGGCCGGAGCCGAAGCCCCGGCCTCGAATTGTCTTACTCTACGATCTTGGCCACCACGCCGGCGCCAACGGTACGGCCACCTTCGCGGATCGCGAAGCGCAGACCGTCTTCCATGGCGATCGGTGCGATCAGCTCAACGTCCATCTGCACGTTATCGCCCGGCATCACCATCTCGGTGCCTTCCGGCAGCGTACAGGCACCGGTCACGTCGGTGGTACGGAAGTAGAACTGCGGACGGTAGCCGTTGAAGAACGGAGTGTGACGACCACCTTCGTCCTTGCCCAACACGTACACCTCGGCAACGAACTTGGTGTGCGGGGTGATCGATCCCGGCTTCGCCAGAACCTGACCACGCTCCACTTCGTCACGCTTGGTGCCACGCAGCAGCACGCCAACGTTCTCACCCGCGCGGCCTTCGTCCAGCAGCTTGCGGAACATCTCAACACCGGTACAGGTGGTCTTGGTGGTATCTTTGATACCCACAATCTCGATCTCTTCACCCACCTTGATGATGCCACGCTCCACACGACCGGTTACCACGGTACCGCGGCCGGAGATGGAGAACACATCCTCGATCGGCATCAGGAACGGCAGATCCACCGCACGCTCCGGCTCCGGAATGTACTCGTCCAGCGTTTCCACCAGCTTCTGTACCGCCGGCATGCCGATCTCGCTGGTGTCACCTTCCAGCGCTTTCAGAGCGGAACCCTTGATGATCGGGGTGTCGTCGCCCGGGAAGTCGTAGTCGCTCAGCAGCTCACGCACTTCCATTTCAACCAGTTCCAGCAGCTCTTCATCGTCCACCATGTCCGCTTTGTTCAGGAACACAACGATGTACGGCACGCCCACCTGGCGAGACAGCAGAATGTGCTCCCGCGTTTGCGGCATCGGGCCGTCAGCCGCGGACACCACCAGAATCGCGCCGTCCATCTGCGCCGCGCCGGTGATCATGTTCTTCACGTAGTCGGCGTGACCCGGGCAGTCAACGTGCGCGTAGTGACGGGTCGGAGAGTCGTACTCCACGTGGGAGGTCGCGATCGTAATACCACGCTCACGCTCTTCCGGGGCGTTATCGATCTGATCGAAGGCGCTCGCCGAACCAGAACCCCACACCTCGAAGCACACCCGCGTCAAAGCGGCCGTCAGCGTCGTCTTACCATGGTCAACGTGACCAATCGTGCCCACGTTTACGTGCGGTTTATTACGTTCAAACTTTTCCTTTGCCACGACTCTCTACCTCTCAACTTGGCTGTGCATTTCCGTCTGAACGGCGCCTCTGCCCAGATAAAACCCTGTCGGACCGCGCCTTCCGCGGACCATCTTGGCACCACCAAGACACATAAAGCCGGACCCAGGTGGTACCCGGGCCCGGATTCTGGAGCTCATGACCGGATTTGAACCGGTGACCTCACCCTTACCAAGGGTGTGCTCTACCTACTGAGCTACATGAGCGTAACCTTTATTTCGCAGACCTCTTTGTTGGCCTGCGAACTTCCGCAGCCTGGAGCGGGCAGCGGGAATCGAACCCGCATCATCAGCTTGGAAGGCTGAGGTTCTACCACTGAACTATGCCCGCAAACCTTCTGTCTGCCCGCCAGCTTGCTGGCGATATATCTGGTGGAGGGGGGAGGATTCGAACCTCCGAAGCTTTCGCGTCAGATTTACAGTCTGATCCCTTTGGCCACTCGGGAACCCCTCCAGAAAAGGGCCTACATTCTCTTTACGGCTCAGCCCCTTGTCAACATGTTTTCAGGGGCTTTCAAGCTCCTGGCGCGGCAGAAAAGGTGGAGCTGGCGAGAGGAGTCGAACCCCCGACCGGCTGATTACAAATCAGCTGCTCTACCAACTGAGCTACGCCAGCATGAAGCGAGCTTTGCTTCAAAGGCTGCGCATTCTATAGAAACCCCAAGGGGTCTGCAATCGCTTCTCGCCACCCCGGGCAAGAACATCATGACCTGACAGTCACCCTTTCCACTGAGCGTTCCCCGGACACTGACTCTTGCTACGACCCGCCTGCGGGTTTCCAACCAGAAAATCAGCCAGAGCAGCCCCGCCATCTTCCGTCGGGGGCAAATAAATCCAATACTCCGTCACCTCCCGAGCGGTCTCACGAACGAAGACAGGGTAGCCGGCATTACGCATTTTTGTGCGCAAACCTTCCGCAGACTCCACACTGGAGAAATATCCCAGGGAAATGGCGTTGGCATAATCGCCCTCTTTGACGACAAAACTGTCCACTCCCAGGGCCTGCAATTCGTTGAGTGCCTCCAGCGCGCGCCGGCGAGACTCGAAAGGAGGAAGGTAGACCCAGTTCAGACGATCCTTCTCTACCCGAACGGGCTCGATCCGCCCCGCCAGACCAGCCGCCCTCAGTTGTATTCTCGCCCGGCGAGCCGCGTCACTGTCGGACCAGGGGCCGACAACGGTACATGACGCGGTCTGAGAAGGGGGGGCCGCCGCCAAGGCAGCCCTGTCGGGTTGAGGCTGCTCAGTGAGCAGCGCCAAAGAGGACGCAGCGCCAGTCGCCGACGCTTTCGCGGCGGACTGCGGACTTGAAGCCAGGGAGGTCCCTTCCAATCGATCAACTGTCAGGTGCCAACCCAGATAAACCAGGTTGGCTACCAACAGCGTATAAAATACCCAACGCACAGCGCGCGCCCCCAGGTTATTTTTGTCGAGCAGCCACCCGCTCCAGCCCGTCCAGCACCAGATCCGGCTGCAGGTCGAAATCGAATGGGAAGGAGGCGCTCAGTTCCCGGGCATCCCCGCCCGTTACCAGTACCGGGCAAGTATCGGAAAGCCGTTCACGCAGTTCAACCACTACATCCGTGACAAAGGCCACAGACATGCGCAACAGACCGTTATGGACGCATTCGCCAGTGGACTGCCCCAACCCCAGTCCGGCCTGACCCGGGCCGACATGCACATCCGCAGTATCGCGCAATAAGGCGGTACGGAGCATGCCCAGCCCCGGCACGATGTAGCCGCCGAGAAACACGCCATCCTCATCCACTGCGTCGATAGTCAGAGCGCTGCCGCAATCCACGACGATACCGGCCCCGTGGCGCCGATGGCATTCGATCAAGGCAACCCAGCGGTCCACCCCCAGGCGCCGGGCCTCGGGATAGCAGTTGTGGACACCAAAATCGTCCCGAACGGAATAATAGAATTCCGCCGCCAGCCCGGTGGCCTCCCTGATCAACACACCAATCCTGGCATCCGCTTCCGCCCCCGCCACCGAGGCGACCCAGACGGAGTCAAAGGGCTGATGCGAAGCGAGAGGGTCACGCAGAGCCGCCTCCCAATCCCGCCGATGGGTTCCACCGCCCTGCTCGATATCATCGCCACGGCGGCGGCGCCATTTCAGGGCCGTATTCCCCACATCGATAAACAACTTCATTGCAATCTCAAACTGACTTCGCCGCCATGCAAATAGTGGCGCTTACCCTCGATCTCCACGCACAGAGCCCCATCTTCGGCGACCCCCCGCGCGATCCCCGTCTGCGACTTGCCGGCGGTGATCACCGTCACCGCCTTGTCCCGCACCAGGTCCAGTTCCCGATAGGCTGGCACGAAAGCCGCGAATCCTCGGGCGACAAAGGTGTCCAGCATATTCAGCAGCGCACCGGACAGTGACTCGGCCAGTTCAGTACGGGACATGCTCAGGTCACCATACTGCAGCAGGCTGGTCCAGGGTTGGTCAATGCTGTCGGCCTGCGCATCCAGCATGGCCACATTGATCCCCACACCGACCACGACCTGAACCTGCGTCTCTATTTCACCAGCCAGCTCGATCAATACCCCACCCAGCTTACGCCCTTCCACCAGCAGATCATTGGGCCACTTCAGCCCCAATGGCAGCCCCGGGCAGGCTTGCTCCAGGACTTGGCTGACCGCGACCCCCGCGGCCAGGCTGAGCCCGCCCAGGGAGGCAAAACCACCCGGCAGCCGGTATAGAACGGAAAGGTAGATATTGGCGGCGAAAGGTGACCGCCACTGGCGTCCGCGCCGGCCACGGCCGGCACTTTGAAATTCGGTGGTGACCACCAGAGGGCCTTCCCGCCCTTCCACGGCCAAGGCAAGCGCATCAGCGTTGGTGGATCCGGTCACCGGGCTGAAAATCAGCTCGGCCCGGCCGGCCAGCCCCTCACTCAGTCGGCTCTCATCCAACAGGTCCAGGGGCCGGGCCAGCCGATAGCCCTTGCCACGAACCGACTCCACGTCCAGACCCAGCTCCGCCAGGCGTTGTATCCGTTTCCAGATGGCGGCCCGGGAAATGCCAAGCACCTCGCCGAGATCCGCCCCGGAATGGAAACGCCCGTCGGCCAAAACCTGAACGAGGGGCAGATCCGCACTGTATTCCATCTACAATCAATGCTCCCAGATCACACCACGGGAAGCCGCCCATTCCGGCAAGTCCGCCGCGTAGTGTTTTTCGATTTCATTGCGCTTGAGCTTCAGCGTGGGGGTCACCAGACCATTCTCCACGCCCCAGGGCTCCTTGCACACCACCAGGGAGGCAAGCCGCTCATGAGGGTCGAGTTGATTGTTTACCCGGGTCAGCAATTCATTCAGTTGCTGGGTAAAATGCTCTTTCTCAGCGCCTTTGCTCAATTTGCCCTGTTCTTCCGGCGTCAGGTTCAACAAAGCGATGGGCTGCGACATATTCGCCCCAATCACGCATACCAGCTCGACACCAGGCTGGCTGGCCAGACGGTTTTCGATCGGTGCCGGCGCCACGTACTTCCCTTTCTCGGTTTTAAAGATCTCCTTGATCCGCCCGGTAATCCGCAACCGGCCGCCTTCATCGATCTCACCCACGTCACCGGTTTTCAGCCAACCGTCCTCGGACAGCACCTCAGCGGTCAAATCCGGCTGCTTGTAATAGCCGCTCATGTTGCCGACGCTGCGAACCAGCACCTCGCCACCTTCACCGATGCGGCATTCTACCCCATCATTGGGGGTGCCGACCCATCCAATCTGCTGATCACCCTGCACCGTGGTATGCGACCACCCGAAGTTCTCGGTCATTCCGTAAACTTCCAGAATCTCCAGGCCCAGCGTGTTGAACCAGGAAATGATCTCGGTGGACAGCGGCGCCGCACCAGACAGCGCCACCCGGCACTCGTCCAGCCCCATGGCTCCCAGCACCTTTTTCTTGATCACCTTGTTCAGCAGCGGAATTTTCAGCAGGGTATTGAGCTTCTTCGGCGGCACCGCCTCCGACGCTTTCTGATAGAACTTGGACCAGATACGGGGCACCGCGAAGAAAAGCGTCGGCTTGGCGCGCTTGATGTCTTCACCAAAGGTATCCAGGGACTCGGCGAAGTAGACGGTGTTTCCGACGTACAGCAGGGCGGTTTCCACCGCCGCCCGTTCCGCCACGTGAGACAGGGGCAGATAGGAGATCATCCGGTCGGATGGCTCCAGGTTATAAACCCGGATCACTTTATCGCCAACGGCGGAGAGACTGCGGTATTGGTGCATCACGCCCTTCGGGGTCCCCGTGGTCCCCGAGGTATAAATGATCGTGGCGAGGTCATCCGGGCCCGGTTGCGCCACCTCGGTCAGCGGCTCATTCTGAGCCACGATGTCAGTCCATACCGGGCAGGACTGAAGTACCTCTTCCGGCGCCAAGGAAAAAGCGACCTGCTCAATCCCTTCCGGCACGCCGTCCTTCATGATGTCCCAGTCGTCCAGCTTGCCGACGAACAACAGGCGGGATCCGCTATGCTCGAGGATCTGCCTTACCGAATCCGCCACCAGGGTCGGATACAGCGGCACACTGACCGCGCCGGCTATCCAGATCGCCAGATCGGCCAGAATCCATTCGGCGCAATTCTTGGACACCAGGGCCACCCGGTCACCGGACTGGATCCCCTGGGCCCGCAGATAGGACGCCATGCGATGGGCCTCATCAGAGACCTCTTTCCAGGTGTATCGGCGAACCCGATCCCCGCCCAGAGGTTGCACCATGGCCACGTCGCCGGGTTGCTGCTGGTAACGATCTTGAAGTGCTTGAATCGGTGTTTTCATGGTTACGTTATTCTGATTCGTCATTGTATTCACCTGTTTCCCAAACCAAGAAGAGAGGCCGTCAAATGCCGCTTCGCCTCGGGAACACGAAGCCGGCGGAAGAGCGCGTACCACAGCACCCAGGTCAACCGCGAGTGGTCATGGGCCCGTTAGAACTGTGTACGATTATTGAGCATAGAGATACAACAGGCAGGGATAAAGAGGTTTGACGGCAAAAAAAGGACGTCCGTCCAAAGTGCACCGTGATCGGGCATTTCGGGCCACGCCTCGGCATGAAGGATGACCCGCCTGGGTCCAAGCCCGGCCTGCTTGAGTGATTGGATCGGGGTGCGGAGCGGAGGAGCAGGGCTTGTCACATGGGCCCAGAAGTAGGGACAGGGTAAGCGTCCGGCGACCCCATCTTGAGTCGACGGTTGCGGCCTTCACGATAGTGTCCACTTATTTCTTAGTGGACACTATCGATGGACCCGTTAAGCGTATCTCAGCCCCAACCTCAACCACGACGTCGCCGTCACTTCTCCCGTGAGTTCAAGGCGCACATCGTGGCCGCCTGTCAGGAACCGGGCGTGTCCGTCTCCCGGATCGCCCTGGACAACCAACTCAACGCCAACCTGGTCCGCCGCTGGATCCGTGAAGCCGAGCAAGCCGGCCAGACAATAACGTCACCCGCGTTTATGCCCTTGGCGGTACCGGTGGCGTCGAGCCCTCCTGACCGGTCTTGCGCCAAGGAGTCGGGTAACCGCATCCGCATTGAAGTGCCCCGCTCCGGCGGACCGGTCATCGTGGAATGGCCCGCCGAGCAAGCCCATCAGTGCCTGGCCCTGTTACGCGAGCTGCTGCGATGATCCGCATCGACGAGATCTGGCTGGCCACCGCGCCACTGGACATGCGCGCCGGACCGGACAAGGCCCTGGCCCGGGTGATCCAGGTGTTCGGTGCGGCGAAGCCACATCAGGCTTACCTGTTCGCCAACCGCCGGGGCAACCGCATGAAAGTGCTGATCCACGACGGCTTCGGTATCTGGCTGTGCGCCCGCCGGCTCCATCGGGGCAAGTTCCACTGGGGTGACGCTTGGCGCGGCGATCAGTTGCGCCTGAATGAAGAACAACTGGCCGCCCTGGTGCAGGGCCTGCCCTGGCAGCGACTGGGCGACGAGGCCGTGATCTCGGTGCTGTAACCACACCTCGTTCCCGTTGGCTATACGCCCAACCTCCAATCGCCCACCGGGCGCTGGCTTGGCATACTGTCCGCATGACCTCGCGCCCTGACCTCAACGCCCTCTCTCCCGACCAACTCCGTGCCCTGGCCACCGAGTTGTTCGATCACTTGGAGAGCAAGGATCGGGTCCTCGCCCAAAATGACCGGACCCTCAGCCAACAAGAAAAAGCGATCCGTCACCGCGACGCGGTGATCGAGAAACAGGCCCACGAACTGGCGCTGCTCAAGCGCCACAAGTTCGCCCGGCGCAGCGAGCAGTTCAAGGGCGTGCAGGGCCAGTTGCTTGACGAACTGATCGACGCCGACCTGGCCGCCATGGAGGCGGAGCTGGCCGAGTTACTTCCAACGCAGGCGCCCCCCGCCGCTGCCAAGCAACAGCCCAAGCGCGCCCCGCTACCGCCCCAACTGCCCCGCACCCTGATCCACCATGAACCCGAGGATACGCAATGCCGCTGTGGGTGTGCGCTCAAGCGCGTCGGCGAGGACATCAGCGAGAAGCTGGACTACGTGCCGGGCGAGTTCACGGTGGAGCGCCATATCCGGGGCAAGTGGGCCTGCGAGCAATGCGAGACCTTGATCCAGGCGCCGGTGCCGAGGCAAGTCATCGACAAAGGCATCCCGACGTCTGGGCTGCTGGCCCAGGTGCTGGTGGCCAAGTACGCCGATCATCTGCCCCTGTACCGCCAGGAGCGCATCTTCGGCCGGGCCGGTCTGGCGATCCCCCGTTCCACCCTGGCCGAGTGGGTGGGCACCTGCGGTGTGTGGTTGCAGCCACTGGTGGATGCGCTCAGAGCCCAGTTGCTAGCCCAGCCGGTGCTGCACGCGGATGAAACGCCGGTAGCGATGCTGGCACCGGGCAAGAAGAAAACCCACCGGGCCTATGTGTGGGCTTACTGCAGCACCTCGTTCTCTGAACTGAAGGCCACGGTCTACGACTTCGCGCCCAGCCGGGCGGGCGCACACGCCCGCGCCTTCCTGGGGGACTGGCATGGCAAGCTGGTGTGTGACGACTACGCTGGCTATAAGGCGGGCTTCGGCGAGGGCATTACCGAGATCGGTTGCCTGGCGCACGCCCGTCGCAAGTTCCACGACCTGCACGTGGCCAACAAGAGTGAGCTGGCCGCCCAAGCGCTGGAGTCCATCGGTGCGCTGTACGGGATCGAGCGAGAGGCGAAGGATCTGCCGGATAAAGACCGCCAGCGCTTGCGCAACGAAAAAGCCCGGCCCATCGCCGACGCCCTGCACCAATGGATGATCTCCCGACGGCAAAAAGTCCCGGACGGCTCGGGTACGGCCAAAGCCCTGGACTACAGCCTGAAACGCTGGGCGGCGCTGACGCGCTACCTGGACGATGGCGCGGTGCCGATCGACAACAACCGGGTGGAAAACCAGATCCGCCCCTGGGCGCTGGGGCGCAATAACTGGCTGTTCGCGGGCTCTCTGCGCAGTGGTCAACGTGCGGCCGCCGTCATGAGCCTGATCCAGTCGGCGAAGCTGAACGGCCACGATCCTTATGCGTATCTGAAGGATGTGCTGGCTCGGCTGCCGACGCACAAGAACAACGCCATCGACGAACTCCTGCCGCAAAACTGGGCGCCGACCTCCGCCTGACAAGGTGGGATTACCGGACGCTTACGGGACAGGAGCTCATCGTATCCTAAATATAAAAAACCCCCGGCACGTTCGTGACGGGGGTCTTTTATATTTAAGAGCCTGACGATGACCTACTCTCACATGGGGAAGCCCCACACTACCATCGGCGCTGAGCGGTTTCACTTCTGAGTTCGGCAAGGGATCAGGTGGTTCCCACTCGCTATAGTCGTCAGGCAAACCGGCTTGGGATCTGTTTTGACAGATCACCAAATCTGTTTACCTCACTGGTATAACCAGCAAAGTATTCTGAGAAATTAGGAAGTCCAGCGTCAGAGCGTTATCCAACACTCATTCTATCAGATGCAGTTCAACTGCTTTGGCGTTATATGGTCAAGCCTCACGGGCAATTAGTACGGGTTAGCTTCACGCCTTACGGCAGCTTCCACACCCCGCCTATCAACGTTGTGGTCTTCAACGGCCCTTTAGGGGAATCAAGTTCCCAGAGAGATCTCATCTTGAGGGAGGCTTCCCGCTTAGATGCTTTCAGCGGTTATCCCGTCCGAACGTAGCTACCCGGCAATGCCACTGGCGTGACAACCGGAACACCAGAGGTTCGTCCACTCCGGTCCTCTCGTACTAGGAGCAGCTCCTCTCAAATCTCTAACGCCCACGGCAGATAGGGACCGAACTGTCTCACGACGTTCTAAACCCAGCTCGCGTACCTCTTTAAATGGCGAACAGCCATACCCTTGGGACCGGCTTCAGCCCCAGGATGAGATGAGCCGACATCGAGGTGCCAAACACCGCCGTCGATATGAACTCTTGGGCGGTATCAGCCTGTTATCCCCGGAGTACCTTTTATCCGTTGAGCGATGGCCCTTCCATACAGAACCACCGGATCACTAAGACCTGCTTTCGCACCTGCTCGACTTGTAGGTCTCGCAGTCAAGCACCCTTCTACCTTTACGCTCATTGCACGATGTCCGACCGTGCTGAGGGTACCTTTGTGCTCCTCCGTTACTCTTTGGGAGGAGACCGCCCCAGTCAAACTACCCACCACACAATGTCCCCGACCCGGATAACGGGCCTGGGTTAGAACCTCAAACATGCCAGGCTGGTATTTCAAGGTTGACTCCACAATGACTGGCGTCACTGCTTCAACGTCTCCCAGCTATCCTACACAAGCAGGCTCAAAGTCCACTGTGAAGCTGTAGTAAAGGTTCACGGGGTCTTTCCGTCTAGCCGCGGGTACACAGCATCTTCACTGCGATTTCGATTTCACTGAGTCTCGGGTGGAGACAGTGCCCCCATCATTACGCCATTCGTGCAGGTCGGAACTTACCCGACAAGGA